>CAMLDJ010000044.1 GCA_946478755.1 uncultured Pedobacter sp.
CCGAAGGAGTCAAACCTGTTTGTAAACCGGGAACGCTGGACTTTAGGATCTCCAGCTGTAAAATACCGGGGTATTTTCTGAATGATGAAGCACCGGCATTGTCAGGTTGGGTAAAGGACAACTTTGGTGGTTTTAAACACGGTTTCTACGAAAAGCTTTTTGAACTGATCCTACGCTTAAAGGGAAATTATTTATGGCCTGCTATGTGGGGCACCGCATTTTATGATGACGATCCTAAAAATGCCCCTCTTGCAGATATGTACGGCGTTGTCATTGGTACATCTCACCATGAGCCACTGATGCGTGCGCATGCGGAATGGAAACGTTATGGAGCGGGCGGCTCATGGAATTATGATAGCAACGCAGCTGGCCTGGCTAAATTTTGGACAGAGGGGATAAAGCGTATGGGCAACAATGAAAGTATTGTAACTGTAGGCATGCGGGGCGACGGTGATGAGCCAATGAGTAAAAATGCCAATCTGAACCTGCTTGAAAAAATTGTAAATGACCAAAGGGAAATTATTAAAAAAGTAACCGGTAAAGATGCTTCGGCACAACCTCAGTTATGGGCATTGTATAAGGAGGTGCAAGAATATTATGATCAGGGAATGCGGGTTCCTGATGATGTAACCCTGTTGCTTTGTGACGACAATTGGGGTAACATCAGAAAACTACCCAAATTGGCTGAACAACCTCGAAAAGGTGGCTATGGGGTTTATTATCACTTTGATTATGTTGGAGGTCCAAGGAATTATAAATGGATCAATAACAATAATATCGCCAGGGTATGGGAGCAAATGAATTTGGCGTATCAATATAACGCCCGTGAGATCTGGATCGTAAATGTTGGTGATCTCAAGCCGATGGAGTTTCCGATCAGCTTTTTTCTTGACTTCGCCTGGAACCCAGCGCAATGGACACCTGATCAGCTCAGATTGTATTATACCAGCTGGGCGACGAAGCAGTTCGGTCTTAAACACGGAAAGGAGATTGGCAATATCATCAGGCTTTATTCGCAATATAGTGCCAGAAGGAAGCCTGAACTTTTGGATTCGAAAACCTACAGCATCGTCAATTATAATGAATTTGCAAATGTTGTTGCTCAATTTGATGAGCTATTGGCTAAAGCAGAAAAAATTAATGCCCGGCTTCCTTCAGCTTACCGCGATGCGTATTTCCAATTGGTGCTTCACCCTGTAAAAGCATTAGGTAACCTTCATCATATGTATCAGGATGTTGCCTGGAATCAGTATTATGCAGCAAAGCAAGATACCAGGGCCAATGCATTTGCTGAGGAGGCAAAAAAGTTCTTTAAACAGGATTCATTAATTTCAAAACAATACAATAAAGATCTTGCCGGCGGTAAGTGGAAGCATTTCATGGATCAGGTACATATAGGTTATAGCTCCTGGAATGATCCGCCAAAAGATAAATTGCCTGAATTAAAATACGTAGGAACAGATATTGTTGCAAAAGGAGCCTCAATAAAAAAAGAAGAAACAAAATCAGCCGAAAATCTAATTGGCATTAAAGGAAATGTATTTTTTGAAAAGGATGGTTATGTGTCTATTGAAGCTGAGCACTTTACACGAGCCGTGAATGCCAATGGCATAACCTGGGAGGTGATCCCGGATATTGGGAAAACTGGTTCCGGAATAACGGTTATGCCGGTTACTGCGGCTACGCAGCAGCCGTCGAAAGATGCACCGCATACTGCATATGATTTTTACGTATATGAAAGCGGCAAATTTTCTATGCAGGCTTATTTTTCACCCACATTAAATTTTCAAGATCATCCTGGCGGACTTCAGTATGCAATAGCTGTTGATGAGGAAGAACCTCAACTTATAAGTATCAACGATGCGAAACAGGAAAAGTCCTGGGCTGATTGGGTGTCCAATAACATCATTATAAAAAAATCCAGTCATCAGGTGTTAAAACCAGGAAAACATACTTTAAAATTTTGGATGGTACAGCCCGGTGTGGTCTTACAGAAATTAGTTGCAGATTTTGGCGGCGTTAAGCCAAGTTACCTCGGCCCTCCAGAAACAAGGAAGAAATAATTACAAAGGAGATAAAACGTTTTTTCGAATGTTATTTCTTCGCATTGGTTACTATCCATTTTTCAAAGGCTGACAGAAAGTTTTTTAGAAATCTTTTGGTTGCCTCGTTCGTCAGCATTCCCTTATCATCAAATAATGATCCGGCTCCTCCAATATAGGCTTCGGGCTGCGCCATAGCGGGCACGTTGACAAAAACAAGTGACTGGCGCAAGTGGTGGTTGGCGCCAAAGCCGCTGATGTTTCCGATCGAAACACTCAGCACGGCGCCAGGTTTCCCATCCCAGGAATTTTGTCCGTAAGGGCGGGAGCCTACATCAATAGCATTTTTCAACACCCCCGGTACCGAGCGGTTATATTCCGGTGTAATAAACAGAAGTCCATCAGAAGCAAGGATCTGCTCCCGAAAGGCAGTCCATTCCTTTGGGGGTGTGGCCTCCAGATCTTCGTTGAACAGCTGTAAATTTCCGATGTCTAATATTTCGAGCGATAATGATTCCGGTGCAAGTTCAATCAGCGCCTTCGCTGTTTTCAGGTTATACGATTCTTTACGAAGGCTCCCTACGATCACTGCTATTTTATACTTTTCCATACGTTGACGTTTTTGTTAAACAATTGAAATAAAATATCAAGCCATTTTTATGCCGCTTTGAGCTGAAGATTTTCATCCCTTCCTTTTCATCCAGTTCGTCCAATAAATTTCCCAGATCCATGGGCCGTTGCCTATCAGTTTACCCCTCTAATTTGCAAGATTTACCCCCCTTTTTATGATGGAAAAAAAACCTCCTTTGTAAAGTGCTCCAATAAAACCATTTATGATGAAAAGACTAGATTCAATTAAAAGAAAACAAACCGAGCCCCATGTGACAATTCGTATTAAGTTTAAATGGTTGCTGTTGTTTTTGTTGTTTGGGACTCACATGCCAGGTTTTTCAAGACAAACCTCCATTGGCGAAAACGAGGAAAAAGCCATTCAGTATGCTTCAATTAATCCGATTACTACGCAGGGGGCCGGCGCCTTGGCAGATAAATGGCTAACCGCAAAGGATGTGATGCAAACCGCGTCATCAGGAGGATTAAAACAAAAAAACAACAATCCTATACTGGGCGGCCTTTATGCCGATCCTTGCATCATGTATTCAAAAAAAACGGGTAAGTTTTATATCTATCCTACAAGTGATGGCTTTACAGGTTGGTCCGGGACTTATTTTAAAGCATTTTCATCTCCCGATTTAAGCAATTGGAAAGATGAAGGTGTAATTTTGGATCTTCCCAAAGATGTCAGTTGGGCGAATAGAAATGCCTGGGCACCCAGCATCATAGAGAAAGAGATCCATGGCAGCTTTAAATACTTTTATTATTTCACCGCGGCACAAAAAATTGGTGTCGCTATTGCAGACGATCCAACCGGCCCATTTGTGGACTCCGGCAAACCACTCGTCAATTCATTTCCGAAAGGGATCACAAGAGGGCAGCAGATTGATCCGGATGTTTTCAGCGATCCAAAAACAGGAAAAACCTATCTGTACTGGGGCAATGGATATATGGCTGTCGCAGAACTCAATCCGGATATGGTTTCAATTGATACGGCCTCAATAAAAATATTAACCCCAAAAAGCTCATATAATGAAGGTACCCATGTTTTTTACCGCAAGGGGACCTATTATTTTATGTGGTCTGAAAATGACACCAGAAGTGAAGATTATCAGGTGCATTACGGAACTGCTGACTCGCCACTGGGGCCCATAAAAATTACGGAGAATAACCTGGTGATTGCCAAGGATAAAGATAAGGGCATCTTCGGAACCGGACACCATTCCGTCATTCAGATCCCGGGAAAAGAGGAGTGGTATATCGTTTATCATCGCTTTAGCTATCCAAATGGGATCACTCTGGGAAGCGCTGCCGGTTACAATCGGGAGGTTTGCATCGATAAGCTGGAATTTTACCCTGATGGTCGCATTAAACAAACAATACCAACCCATAAGGGGATTGCCCCGGTAACATTTACAAAATCCGTTAACAACCAACGATGGTAAAATCCTTCGAATACATGAGGCAGACATCGGTTATAAATTTAAAGTATCTGATCGCATTTATGCTTTCAGCCGTCGCTCCAATAAATGTCTTTGCTCAGAAAAATGTACAAGCAAAATATCTGAATGAGGGTTACCGGCTGGTCTGGGCAGACGAATTTAATAAGGATGGCCAACCAGACCCGGCTACATGGAAACATGAAACCGGATTCGTGCGCAACGAGGAACTGCAATGGTACCAGGCAGAGAATGCCTGGTGCGAAAATGGGAAGCTGATTATTGAAGCAAGAAAGGAAACCAAACCGAATCCAGGATTTGACAGCGTGACCGGGGATTGGAAAAGTCGTCGTAAAACAATCGAATATACTTCGTCGAGCATCAAGACTGCCGGGCTCCGGAGTTGGCAATACGGGCGATTCGTAATGCGTGGCAAAATAGATGTCAGTGCAGGCTTATGGCCGGCCTGGTGGACGCTTGGTGTAGCTGGCGAATGGCCAGCTAACGGAGAAATTGACATGATGGAATATTATGCCGGTAAGATCTTAGCGAACATAGCCGTTGCAACAGCAAAAAGATACACTGCAGAATGGCATAGCCAGACCAGATCGATCAAAGAGCTGGGTGGCCAGGAATGGGCGTCAAAGTTTCATATCTGGAGAATGGACTGGACCGATAAATCTATTTCGCTATTTGTGGATGATGTATTGCTGATCAGTGTGCCGATGCATAAGTTATTCAATAAAGATGGCAGCAATATTCAGCCGTTCAAACAACCTCACTACATGCTGCTAAATCTTGCTATGGGCGGCATGAATGGTGGTGATCTGGGAGATACCAGGTTTCCTAACAGGTTTGAAGTTGATTATGTAAGGGTTTACCAGCGATTCTGAAAGTTGAGGTTGGCGCCCAGGTCTAACCATTTGTTGATCTTTCCATCTACTTTTAAACTACCCCCGGATCGACTTATAAAATAGGGGATAAAAATAGAGGCCTCTATTTTTATAACTTTCATTATATTGGTATATTAATCGTTCATTAATCTACGTGTTATGAAAAGTTCATTATTTTACCTGTCGTTTCTGGCTTTACCCCTGATGTTGAGCTGCAATCAGAGCGGCAGCAAAGATCCGGCATCAAAAGACAGCTTACATGCTTCAGCAGATACTGTCGGTAGCAAACAGTGTTATATCGCAGTTGACGTAAAAGATACTGCCGAGTTCAGCTTCAATAATTTTAAAGACGGGAAGCTTAGGGGGCATTTGGTTTTTAGATACCTGGACAAAGGGAAGAACGATGGGGAGATTTCCGGGGTCTTTCGTGGAGATACTTTATTTGCTGATTATACTTTTAAGATTGGTACGGTAAACAAAACGATTTATAAAAATCCATTGGCCTTTTTAAAGAAAGATGGCAATCTTATATTGGGTGTGGGACAAATCGAAACCAGTTTAGGCAGGTCTTATTTTGTAAAAGGGAAGCCGATCCGCTTCGATAAGGGCAGGTTTACCTTTAAGCCTGTAGCTTGTATGGAATAGCATTTTACTGCTTTCCTGCATGGGTTAACGGTCATCCAATTAAGGGAATGATGGTCATAATATTTGATCATCTTTTTGTCGATATGTCTCAAATCCCGGCCAGATATCCTGCGTTTTATTCTGTAAAACATTGTAAATCAATAGTTAATAAAATTATCATGGGGCAAGTAAATGATCGCGCTATTAAAAGGAATGGTATAACCAGGCTAATTATATATATTTGAGCAAACCAAATTATGCGGCCTGTCATTTCATTTGTTTTTTTTCAAGTGATGCTATTTTTTGCAATTTTTATTTGCAAAGGGCAATCTCATTATTTTAAACATTATCAGGCTGATGATGGCTTAGCGCATAATTCAGTAACCTCAATACTACAGGATAAAAAAGGCTTGATATGGATTGGCACCCGTGGTGGACTAAACCGTTTTGATGGTTACACTTTTAAAACTTACAAAAACGAAAAAAACAGATTCGGCAACATAGGAAATAATATTGTAACCACTATTGTCGAAGATAAAAATGGTGCATTGTGGATTGGTACAGGCACAGGTATTTTTAAATACGATCTTCATAAAGAAGTCTTTACTCCACTTGAAATAGCACCGCAGATCTACATCGACCAGATCTTAACGGATCATGAAAATAACTTATTTTTTTTAGCGGAGGATAGCCTGTACAAATATATCCAAAAGGAAAATTTAGTTGTAAACCTGAACATTAGGGCATCCTGCCTTGCTATTGATAGCGGCATGAATTTATGGATGGGCAATCATGATGGTGTAATACGCTCGTATAATCTCCGAACCAAATTGACTAGCAGCGTTAGAATCATCGATCAGAATGTTCCTGCAAATTTGCGGTCTATCAGCAAAATATTCGCTGCCAAAGATAATGAGCTATTGATCGGGTGCTTTAAGCAGGGACTAAAATGTTACAACACCAAAACCGGATTAATCAGAACCCTACCGCTGTTTAATAGAGACAATCCCGACATATATGTCCGTGATATTACCGCTGGCAGCAATAAGGAGTATTGGGTGGCCACCGAATCTGGTATTTATATTTACGATTTAGCCACCAACACCAGCCGCAACTTACGCAAACGGCCGGGCGACCCTTATTCTATTTCAGATAACGCTGTTTATACCGTATGTCGGGATAACCACGGAGGGATGTGGGCAGGCACCTTTTTTGGAGGATTAAATTACTACTCAAAGGAAAATGCAAGATTTGAAAAGTACTATCCTCTGCTCGGTTCCAACTCGATATCAGGCAGTGCAGTGCGGGAGATTTGTCCGGATAACAACGGCAACTTATGGATCGGGACAGAAGACGCGGGCTTTAATAAATTTAACATAAAAACAGGACGATTTACCAATTATACTTCAACAGGTAAAAAAGGAGATGTATCCTATCCTAATATACACGGTTTACTGGCCTGGGATAACCAATTATTTATAGGCCCATTCTTCCATGGCATGGAAATAATGGATATCCGCACAGGTTTAATCAAGGAACGTTTTAAGCTCATCGGCGACAAAGGCGACCAGGTCAGTGATTTTGTCCTTTCCATCTATCTGACAAAGGATAGTACTTTGCTTATTGGCACTGCATATAATGGTTCTGGCTTATTTTCTTATGACAGGAAGCATAAAACATTTACCCGTATTAAACAAATCCCTTATGACACGTATGTTTTTGACATCAAAGAAGACCAGGAAGGTAATATCTGGACCGGGAGTGTATCGCAAGGGGCATTTTATTACCATCCAAAAACCGGCAAACATGGTAATATCCGCTTTGGAGATAAGGTCAATAATAAGATCGAAAATGAGTTTCCTGTGTATGGAATATTAGAAGATAGCAACCATGCCATGTGGTTTACTACCGAGGGTGGCGGTCTGATCAGGTTGAGCCCTGACAGAAAGACTTTTAAAAAATATACTACGGAAAATGGGCTTCCGAGTAATGTCCTGTTTCGTATGTTGGAAGACGATTCCAGGCATCTCTGGATCAGCTCATTGAAAGGACTGATCTGTTTTGATATGCGTACAGAAAAATTCAAAGTGTATACACAATCAAACGGGCTGATCACTGACCAGTTTAATTTCAACTCGGCCTATAAGGATCCCAATGGCAAAATGTATTTTGGATCTGTTAAGGGCATGATCGCTTTTGACCCGAAGGAGTTTGAAAAAAAGGAGGTAGGACCACCAACCTATATTACCGGCTTCGAGATCAACAATAAAGAAAGTATACCGAATAGCAGCAATGGGCCACTCTACCACTCCATTCTATATACAGACAGCATCGTTCTGGAATACGGTCAGAACAATTTTAGCATTGAATTCGCCGCGTTAAATTACTCCTCCCCGGAAGTTACCCGGTATGAATACTTAATGCAGGGGCTCGACGAAAGCCGGACTTATCTGAGCAGTAACCGCAAGGCCTATTTTACGGGTCTTCCCGCCGGCGACTATACCTTTATCGTGAGGGCCAAAAGCAATGTCGGCAGCTGGACGGGTAATGAGCGTCGTCTTTTTATTAAAGTCCTTCCGCCGCTCTGGAAAAGCTACCCTGCCTATTGCTTATACCTGCTCCTGGTCGCAATCAGTCTGTTCTGGTCGATACGCTATTATCACCGCCATCTGGAACGTAAGAACCTGAACAAGCTCCAGCTTTTTGAACATGAAAAGGAAAAGGAGATTTACCAGGCCAAAATTGAATTTTTCACCAATATCGCACATGAGATACAGACGCCGCTGACATTGATATTAGGTCCACTGGAACGCATGATTAAGAAAGCAGAAGCACAGTGGGGGATAAAAAAAAGCTTGCTTATGGTTGAAAAAAATGCCAAACGCTTAGCCGAACTGACCAGCCAGCTGCTTGATTTCCGTAAGACGGAAATGCATCAATTTGGATTAAGCTTTGTTAATACCGATATCAAGCGTTTATTAAAGGAACAAATTGCGGTGTTTAAGCCGGAGGCTGAAAAAAGTAACATTTGCCTGGATCTCGAACTTCCGGGCGGTCCGGTCACTGTTTTTGCGGATACCGAAGCCCTGGTGAAAATTTGTAGTAACCTGATCTCTAATGCTATAAAATACGCAGCGAAGACAGCTACAGTAATTTTAGCAGAAGTTCATCCGACAGACGAGCAAATTACCATTAGGTTTATCAACGACGGTAAAGGTATCCCCGCTGAATTCAGCGAAAAGATTTTTGAGCCCTTCTTCAGATTGCAAAATACAGATCAACCGGGAACAGGGATCGGACTTCCACTTGCGAAATCGCTGACAGAACTACATCATGGCTCGCTAAATTTCGTAGCAACCGACACAAACCTGGTGGTTTTCGAGTTAACTTTACCAGTACACCAAAAAATTGAATTCAAATTAAGTAGTTGGAAAAAGATAAAATAAGTATGACCGACAGTATTCTAATTATAGATGACAACGAAGATATCTTGGAATTTTTATCTGAAGTTCTTGGCGATACCTATACCCTCCACCTGGCCGCCGATGGGGAAATTGCGCAGGATATCCTGGATAGAGAGATTGTCGACCTCATCATATCAGATATCATGATGCCCGGAACAGACGGTTTCGAACTTTGCCTGCTCGTAAAATCCAATGTGGAATACTGCCATATACCTGTCGTGTTGTTAACCTCACAAAACACGTATAAAGCACACATTGATAGCCTTGAAGTTGGTGCCGACCTCTATATCCAAAAACCATTTTCTCCTGAACTGCTACGGCTGCAAATCGCCAATCTGCTTAAGAACCGGTTAAAAATAAAAGTGCATTTTGCGAGCTCGCCCTTTGAAGATGTACGTGTAATGGCACATTCAAAAACTGATGAAGCCTTCCTGAAGAAGCTGGACGAGTACATCCGCAAAAATATCAAAGACCCGAATATTGATATTGATCAGCTTGCAGAACACATGAACATGAGCCGCCCTACTTTTTACCGTAAGATAAAATCCCTTTCCTCGTTATCTCCAAAGGAACTGATCGATATTACACGCCTTAAAAAAGCTACGCGACTCATTGCACAAAATGAATTCACCTTGTTCGAAATTGCTAAACTGGTAGGCTACAGCAGCCAAAGCCTCTTTAATAAAAATTTCCAAAAGTACTTTAATGTTACTCCACTGGAATATATCAATTCGTTGTCTAAGGATATCGACCTTCAAAAAGGATTAAACTGAGCGGCCCATATTCAACCCTTTTAATTAAATTAATTTCATTCGCCTACAGGGATAGCCATGTCAACACCAGTCGCGGTAGCGACACCAAAGTTCGGTGAACCATCAGTGTTCCAGGTGATCTTTTGCATCCTGGGTGTTCTTGACCCATTGGTCGTACCGGGTACACTTCGCGCATGGTATATAAACCAGTTCTCTTTTCGCAACACGCCATTCGGGTCAGTATAGCTGCTGCTGAAAAAACCATTGTGCCCTGGTCCATAAACGGAGTTCGCATCATTTCTAACAAATACCTGTTTCTTATTGATCCAATCGGTAGCTACTGTAGGATTACCTCCGGCTTTCAGCTGTATCTGTCCAAGACAGTAGTCGTCGCTGCTGTAGCGGCTGGCCGAATAGATGATAAACACGGGGCTGCTGCCATCTTTTTGCAGCATGATCGGCCCTTCATTAACGCCCGCTCCCAGGGAGTTAGGCTCATGCTTTTCCCAGTTGTTCGTTGGTGATGATATTTTTACCCTCGGGCCGTTTATCGTCCAGGGGTTTGACATAGTCGCCAGATAAATGTATTGTTTGTACCTGGATGCTGTACTTTCCCATCCCGACCAGATAAAATAATTGGCCGATCCTATCGTCAGCACCGAACCATCAATAGCCCATTGATCGGTTGAATCGAATATTTTGCCCTTAAAAGTCCATGGTCCGGTCATAGGGTCTGCATTTGCATTTTCCAATACATACATGCGATGGGTATCACCGGTTCCGTCATTGGCAGCAAAATAGAGATACCATTTGCCTGAAAGATAGTGCAATTCAGGGGCCCATATATTGGAAGAATAAGCGGTGCCAGCAGGTGGTGTCCACACCACAGTTTCTGTAGCTGTTGACAACAATGACATCGACGTCGTTTTTCTAAGGCCTATTTTATTGCCCCTGGTATACATGAAATAATAATAGCCATCTTTTTGTGCTACGTAGGGGTCTGGTCTGCTTGCCTCGATCAGCGGGTTTTGAAAATTGACGTTATGGAAATTAAACAGATCCTGTGTGCCGGTAACGGTACTTTTTTGCCTGATCTTCGTTCCGGGCGTATTATTTTCCGGGTCTACGACCATTTTCATGCCGGTCGCTTTATTCGTAAGCGAGTACACATTGTTACTGCCTGAATAGGCAATTGACCAGCGTTGAGCATCAGTAAGATCGTCGCTGCCCTGTTGCAGGATAGCTCCGGATGTTGATGAGGGAGACTCCAAACATTTGTTGCTGGTTACATTGACCAGTTTGTAGTAAGTCGCATCCATTTTTACGAGTGTCCATTTCTGGCCATTGTTGGGAAACCAGGACCACTGCTGGATCTTCGCATTCTCAGCTGTTGAATTGCCCGTTACCTCGACTACCGGACCGCCAGGTGAAGATGACACACCGCGAATCCGATATGTGGCCCCATCAATTAGCGTACCCAGCGGCGGAGCAGCGTTAATCCCTGCATTCACGCTTTCTAAACGTTCCAGACCAGGATCGGCCGCTGCCTTTGTAAGTTCTTTTTGACAGCCAGTCCCCAACAATAGGATGACGGCCGCCAGTTTGGTAAACGATCTCATATTCATAAATAAAATTTATTTACACTGCAATAAGCATTTGTAGCTGGAAAATAAATTGCAGTATGGTTTATATTTGGTTAGTTGCTAATCAAAGTAAAGGAATGGTGTTTGTTAAATCTGATCATCTTTTTGTCGAAATGTCTCATTTTTTTCGGATATAAGTAGCTGTCACTCAGGGAGTATTTGAAAGCCTAAAAGGATGTTCGTTTTTCTGCTGGCTGTCGCAGGCTCGATCCGAACAAAACAGCAATGCGCCGGTAAAATGAGACAAAACGGCAAAGAATTGATCAGATCCGGCAACAGAAGTTAACTACTTTGCCGTAAAAAATTATAAACGCACATGAGGAACCTATTCACCTTCTTTTTCTTTTCTTTTTTCATAATCAGTACGGCGACGGCACAAAGTCGCTGGACGCCGGAGCAGGCAAATGCCTGGTATAAAAAACAGCCCTGGATAACAGGCTGCAATTTTCAGCCTTCTACCGCAATTAATCAGTTAGAAATGTTCCAGGCTGATACTTTTGATCCGGAGACATTAGACAAAGAACTGGGATGGGCTGAGGAATTAGGATTCAACACCATGAGAGTATTCTTACACCATGTAGCCTGGACCTCTGACAAGGAGGGTTTCAAGAAACGCTTAGATCAATACCTGGATATTTCCACAAAGCATAAGATCAGGACGATGCTGGTCTTTTTTGATGATTGCTGGAATGATAAGTACCAGGCAGGAAAACAGCCGGAGCCTAAGCCCGGGGTTCATAATAGTGGTTGGGTGAGGGACCCGGGTACCGATATCCGCAACAATCCTGATAGTTTAAAAATGCTCGAGCGTTATGTAAAGGACGTCATGATAACCTATAAAAACGACAGCCGGGTGTTGATGTGGGACCTTTACAATGAGCCTGGTAACAGCCAATATGTAGAGAAGAGCCTGCCTTTATTGAAATTGGTTTTCGGATGGGCAAAAACGGTGAATCCCAGCCAGCCGATCACTTCAGGTATCTGGAGTTTTGGTGCTAACTTCGACAACCTGAATAAATTCCAGCTGGAAAACTCTGATGTGATTACCTACCACCACTACGGTTATGTTGACGCACACCTCAGAAAGATCGAAGAGCTTAAGCAATATAAGCGTCCCCTGGTATGTACCGAGTATATGGCCAGGAAGAACGGTAGTTTATTCCAGACCGTTATGCCAATGTTGAAAGCACAAAATGTAGGTGCGGTGCACTGGGGTTTTGTTTCAGGAAAAACCAATACGATCTTCGCCTGGGATACACCCAGACCTGATGGCAAGGAACCTGAGCTTTGGTTCCACGATATCTACAAAAAAGACAAAACGCCTTTCAGTAAAAATGAAATCCAGGTTATCAAATCGCTGACAAGCAAGAAATAACATAAAAAAGTGCCCACGCTGCAGGGCGCTTTTTTATTAACTGTTGCCCTTAGGCTCTCCATATGAGGACAGCGGCCCGTTTACCCGAAAATCTGGTTTTATAAAGTACAAACATCAAAGTGGTCAGCATCCCGATCAGGCCGGCAATACCTACCGCCAGCTTCGGACCAAAGGCATGCGCGCCCCAGCCGATCAGTAGACTGCCAATAGGGATCATCCCTTGATAGGCCATTACATAATAACTGATGGCCCTGCCCCTCATTTCCGGATTGGCATGTGTCTGGATATACGTATTGATCGCGGAGGTTTGAGCCATCATGCCCAGCCCGCTTAACGTCATAAATGCAAGTGCCAGAGGTAAGACAGAAGCATAAGACAGCAAGACGAGGCTCAAGCCAAATATTCCACTCGCAAGGATCGTGATCTTCATCAATGGCTTTGCTGATTTTAAATTGGCCAGGTACATGGCACTGATTACCGATCCGAAGCCAGCCGCACTTTCAAACCAGCTGAACGTACCTGCGCCACCATTAAAAACATCTTTGGCAAAAATAGGCATTAAAGTGTTGAACGGGATGACAAATAAGCTGCTGATGCCGATCATAATGATCATGCTGCTCAGTTCTTTGTCTCCCGAAATGTATTTGAATCCCTCTTCCAGTTCAGTCCAGATGCTTTTTTGTCCATGAGGAATTACGGAAAGGTTTAGCTTCATCATCAGCAGACAGGCGAGGACTGGAATATAACTTACAAAATTCCCGGCAAAACAAAAGGTTTCGCCAAAAGTACTAAGGATAACACCGGCAATTGCCGGACCTACGATCCGTGCAAGGTTGGCCATGGTAGAATTTAATGCAATAGCATTTGGTAGATCTGTTTTATCTTCTACCATCTCGACCATCAGCGACTGGCGACAGGTTACGTCAAAAGCATTGATGATGCCTTGAAGAAGGCTTAATGCAATGATGACAGGAATGTTATAATATTTGAAAAAGATAATCGCAGCTAAAGCACCCGCCTGTGCCATAGAGATGACCTGTGTAATCAGTAGGATTTTATATTTGTTATGCCTGTCTATCAAACTGCCCGCGTACGGAGACAGCACTAATGAAGGGATTAGACTTACAAAACCCACCAGACCAAGTAGGATCGCCGAGCCCGTTAGGCGGTAAACGAGCCAGCTCACCGCAGTCTTCTGCATCCAGGTGCCGATAAGGGAAATGGATTGCCCATAAAAGAAGAGTTTAAAATTACGGTACTTTAAAGATCTGAACATAGGTGTGTTTATTTTTGATGCTTGCTGCAAATTTCGGTATAAGATTTAAATAGGTAAAATTGATTGTTTTAATGCTATTGATTAGTTTTACCGATGGATAGGTGTAATTTATGGAACTAAGACAGATCAACTATTTTATTAAGGCTGCCGAGCTATTGCATTTTACGGATGCGGCTGCAGCTAGTTTTGTTACCCAATCTACCCTTTCTCAGCAGATCAAGCAACTCGAAGAGGAGCTGGGTACCTTGCTGTTTTACCGGCTGGGAAAGCAAGTGCGGCTCACGGAAGCAGGAGAGGTCTTCCTCGGCCATGCCAGACAGGTTATCCTCGACGTAAAGAAATCCCGACAGGCTATTCTTGAATTGAATAACCTTGTTATTGGTGATTTGAAAATCGGGGTAACCTATGCTTTCAGCTCGATGCTGCTTCCGGCGCTGGCACCCTTTTCATCCAAATACCCCGGAATAAAAATTGTGGTTGAATATGGCCCGGCACTTGAACTGGAGCATAAACTGAAACAGGGAGAACTGGATGTGATCCTGGCCTTTCATGACCAGTCCGACAACGACGATCTGAGCCTGGAAATGGAACACCTTTTTTCGTCAAGGATCATGATGGTCGTGTCCAGGAAACACCCCCTGGCGGATCTTAAAAAGATCTCTTTGGTTGATCTGGCTAAAGTGGAGCTGATCCTGCCGAGCAAAGGCTTCAGTTCGAGGGATCTCCTGAACGAACTGTTCAGAAAAGGCCGCCTTATACCACAGATCAAAATTGAAATGAACGATGTACATTCGCTCCTGTCCATGGTGGAGGAGGGCAATTGGGCAACCATTATCAATGAGAAGGCCATTATCACCTGGGAAACTCTGGTGGCTATCCCAATCTCAGGAAAAGAATATTATAAACAGGCCTTTATCCTATGGCAAAAAGGTGGGTACCGGAAAAAATCGGCCACCTTATTTGTAGACGAGTTGATCCGAACCTTTCTGGGTTCATAAGCCTCCCTTGCCTCCTTACTTCGGAAAGCCTGTAGTACCCGTTGCTGATTGCTTCATAGGCCCTGATTTTCTGGGCGATTCTCCCCATTTGTCCTCAAAATAAACAAGATCATCCACGATGAGGTCCGACGAGTTTTTAAGTTTAATGACCGTAGGATTTCCAGCAGCCCGAACCAGTTTGATGCCCGACAATTCTGCACCGCTTACATCATCAAGGAATATCGCATACCTGCTGTCGCGTTTTTCATAATTAAATGAGCTGTTTTTTATACTAAGTCCCTTAACGTGACGTGCCCAGATCCCATACGATGGCTGAACTTTAAGGTTGGCCACATTGTATTGGCCAACGCCAAGTTCCGGTGCCAGCTTAATGGTGTCAGATGCCGGATTTCCTCCTTTAACGAGGACATGCACATCGCTGAACCGGATATTTTTAATATAACCGGTATGTAATCCGTTTGGCAGTTTGAAATCCAGGCCTCCCGTAACAGTCTCGGGATCCGGAAGTTTATACCCCGCAATAATCGGGGTAGCTTTATCCTGTTTTCCGTCATAGCCCCTCCAACGGCCATTCTTTCCTCCGTATGAACTGCCGCCATATACTTCAGCGATGTCCACACCGTTCAGTATAATATTTTCCACTTTTCCAATATTCACATTTTTAACCAGCAGCTCATCATGCTTTATCCCATTTTCCGTAAAGACATACCGGCCGACACTTGCGCCAAGGATGCGGCCACGGTTAGAGATAGAAATGAAAAATGGTGCCCTGGTTCTGTACATCTCGGATCTGGAATGCAGCTTTCCGGTATGACCACAATTTAAATGGATGTCGCTGATATGCGCACCATCATTTGTCGATATGGAAAAACCCGCCTTATTGGCCCCGAGCACATAAATGTTGTCTACACAAATGTCCTTTATGTCATCAGCCGTTTCAGACCCGATCTGAAAAAGGTTGCAATTGGTATCACCGATAATATTGCGGACTTTATAGTTCCTTGCCGGACGCGTAAAGCCTAAAGCGCAGTCTGATCCGGGTTTTATGATGTCATCCGAGCTGACTTTTGAATAAATATTTGTGGCCGTAACGTTATTGCAGCCCATGAAATCATAAATGTCCCTGGCATTGGACTGGTTCTCTTTTGCAAAATAAGTGTTGTGAACATGAATGTTATCTGTGCCTGTTGCCAGTAATGCGAAGTGTCCGGCGCGGTCAATTCTTAACATATTGCTCACATCGGTTATTTTTGAGCCGTCCTTCGCAATGTAATACGGCTCATCTTCTTTCGGATCATACCAAAGATCCTCCGGGCGGTAAATGCCTCCGATTTCGAGGTTGGTGCAAAGCTTTAAACTGAACATTTTGTCCGCGCGGTTATCTGGTGCATTGTTCATCACTTTGTCGCCGGTCACCAAATTGCCATTACCGGTGATCAGCCCGTTGCCAATTATTTTTACGTTGTCAAGCCTTTCGCCAAAAAACATCGCGTTCTTAAAATAATGATGTCCGACATCCTGTTTGGTCATATAATTTTCCGGATCGGCATAAGGACCGGGGTCAGTAGGAGAAAGACCCGATCGGTATTGCTTATCACTAAACCAGGTCGATTCCGGCACATCAGCACCTTTAATTGCGCTAATTGTTGCATCTTTATGAAGAAAGAGACAGACATTGCTTTTCAACAGCACTGTTCTTACGTTATAAACTCCTGCAGTAAACATCAGCGTACCACCACCTGTTTGATTTAAAAATTCGATGGCTTCATTTATTCCCCGCGTGTCGTCAGTCCGGCCATCACCTTTTACCCCAAAGCTTTTCACATCCATCTTTCCGGAATAGTATTTAATCTCGTTTGAAAAACCTTTGTTAGGGCCATTTTTAACAAGTAGCTTAAATGTGTATGTTTTTTGTGGCTGTAAACCCGAAATAGCAGCTGTTCTTTTTTTTGTGTTAATCACTGCAGCAGCAGGCTTCCAGATTTTACCCTTGTCTGTCGATTGCATTAAGGCCACTTTACCGATGTTACTGTTTTGGCCCCATCTAAAGGCAACGTTGGTATACCTGTCCGGTGTGTCACTGTATTGAAGGTCCTTGTTTATGACCCGTTCAAAATCGGATATGGTGCTGGTAACGGTAAGACTGGTCACTGCTGATCCTGTGGCCGGACTGGATAAAACTTCAGGTGCGGCAGTCGTATAACTAGCACTGAAGGCATATTTGCCCGATGCATTCCAGCGCACATCCTTAATGGAAAGCTCCAGGTCAGGTCCGTTTGCCGGTCTTAGGTCCAGGTTGCGGAAAGTGAGTATTGAACCGCCAGTGCTCACTTTGGTGATGGCCACACTGCCCACTTTTGAATAGGAGTAAGCGCCGCCGGTACGGCCAATGGATTGGGCAGACAAGTCTTTTAATTTTACAGCTCCACGTCCGATCACATTGACAGTCGTATTGTCGGGACTAACATCAATACCTGCCGGTAAAAAGATTCGCACCGTAGCATCAGGAGTACGTTGTCCGGCGCTAAAATAAAGCGTCAGGTCATTGCGGGTATTTACCGTTGCCCTTTGCCGCTGTAAGTACAGCTTTCCTGCCAGTGCCCCTTTCTTTATTACAATCTGATAGGTTTTGCTGGCCTTGCCGTCCTCAGCAACAACAATAAGGTGATCGCCACCTAAAACGTCTCCATTTTTTTTAACTGTTCCATTTTTATCTGTAATGGTATACTTCTGCGCTGACCCATCTTTCGACACGAGTTGCTGCGGAAGCTGATCTGCTCCAATATTTGTGGAAATCAGACCTTTATCTTCAGGCGTGTCTACCGTAAATAAATAAGTGCTTCCGGTAATGATGACCACCGTATTGTCGGTTATCTCGGCGATATGAGTTGCAGTATTACTGATTGTTATCTCAACACCAGGCTGTTTTTTAAGCTTTGCGGCCATTAAGGGTAGCGCAAAACATATCCATAGGATAAGCGATAAAGACTTTAGTTTGTTCATGATCATTGATATGATCGTTGAAAATCGGCATTAAACAGTAAATATATAAAACCAAGTAGTAAACTATTCTGGCAATTATCAGGACTTAGACGTTTAGCCGGAAAAGAGTTTTTTTCCATATTGTAGGTAGCTAATCTTCAAAAACCTATATTTACGCCCAAGCCCCAGAATATTATGAAGAAAATCCTTTCTATCGATGGTGGAGGAATAAGAGGAATTATTCCGGGAATGATTTTAGTTGCGCTTGAAGAAAAGTTGAAGAGGGAGAGTAAAAATCCTGATGCAGCTATTGTAGACTATTTTGATTTTTTTGCCGGTACCAGCACCGGCGGGATATTGACCTGTTTGTTGTTATGTCCTTCAGAGACTGATCCGGGAAGACCCCGCTTTTCTGCGCGGGCGGCTTTAGACCTTTACCTGGAACACGGGAATGAAATTTTTAAAATGACCTTCTTTAAACGCATAAGGGCTAAATTCGGACTTGCAGGGGAGCGCTACAACAGTGCCGTTTTTGAGGGGGTATTAACTAATTATTTCGGGGATGCCAAGCTTAGCCAGCTGATTAAGCCCTGCATTATAAGCGCCTATAACATCGAACTTAGAAAAACCCATTTCTTCAGGCAGCAATCGGCTATTGCCCGAGGCGATAGCCGCGATTTCTATTTAAAAGATGTTTGTCGTGCCACCTCTGCTGCGCCTACTTATTTCAGTGTGGCGGAAATACACTCCCTGGCAAATGTGCGTTATCCCTTGTTAGATGGGGGGGTGTTTGCAACGAACCCAGCCTTAAGTGGTCTGATCGAAGTGACAAAGGCTTTTAACCAGACCAGGATCAATGACATTTTCCTGGTGTCATTAGGTACCGGCCGCTCCAGACGCTCTTATGATTACGATCATTTCAAAAAAAGCAGTGCAATGGCGATTGTACCCGCTATCCTGGACATTATGATGAGTGGGGTAGCCGAAACAAGTGATTTTTTCTTACAGCAGTTATTTCATTCGGCCGGGAAGTCACAAAACTATATTCGCATAGAACCCAATAGCCTTGAAAGTATCAAAGAAGGGCTTGACGCTGCAAGTCCCTCCAATATTGAAAAACTGGTTGCGCTTGGCGACAGAACGGTCAGCGAGAACGACAGCAGAATAACACAGCTTGCCCGGTTATTGATAGAAGAACAAAAACAGGCCACAAACACAAAGAAGCCCTGGGACTTCCTGAAGGCGGTCAGGTCATTAGGGTCTTTATAGTAGAAGAATTTGTAGCCGGGTTTTTGTCATAATTGACAGGGTAAATATTAAAACATCATTACCACCGTTTTATGATGTAACGTTTTGTATGAACAGTGTACCTCAAAAAAGTTTTTTTAAGGCCATTAAAGGAAAGATCATCATTGCTTTGCTACTGGCTTGTTTTGCCTTATTCATGGCCTGGGGGGTAAGTAAAATCGCTTTCAAGGAAATGCTGGCCACTGTAGAAAATATAACTGCCCCAAGTGAGCGGCTCCGGGTGGTCAATGCCATTTCAAGAAGAATAAGCAGTCTCGATCAGTTGCAAAAGAAGCGGGCATTTAACGATCCGGGTAACTATAATCAGCTTTTTAAAGAGTCAGGTCAGCTCAGGCGTGTATTGGATACGCTGGCCACACTATACACCAATGATTCCGTTCAACTGGAACGGATTTTGACCATTAAAAAGCTTTTAAGCGAACGGGACAAGCAATTCGTCAATTACCTGAAAGTAAGGGAGCGGCTGGTAAATAACAAGTCGTTCTCTGCAAGGGTTAAAAATATCAATGCGCTTGTTGCCAAAAGCTCAGAAAATGCCGACAGTACGATTGTCGCCACTGAACAAAAAACGTCTACAACAACCATCTATCCGACGGAAGAACGCCCTAGGGGCTTCTTTAATAAACTGTTTGGCAAGAAAAAGAATAATGAAAAAGACAATTCTTTCAGGATCGTAAATGAAGAAAAGGTAAAAAGAGACACCATTGCGCTGTCGGCCGAAGACCAGGTAACCAGGGATCTGGAGCAATCGTTAAAAGTTATTGAAAAGGAGCAACGGATTAAGAACGAGCGTTTCTTAAATAGAGAAGCCACCTTAGCCAACGCGAATAGCCTGCTGGTTAGCCAGATGCTCGATGTTTTAAGAAAGGTTGAAAGTGAAGTTGTTGCCCAGATAGAATTAAATGGTGTCCAGGCAAAGCAAGTGGTTAATACAGGCATCAACACCATCAGCATGATCATGCTGGTCTTTTTTCTTTTGACCGTGCTGCTGCTGTATCTGATTTTAACAGACATCACCAAAAGCAATAAATATAGAGCCGAACTTGAGCTGGCTAAAGATGAAGCGGAATACCATGGGATGGCCAAACAAAGGTTCCTTTCAAATATGAGTCATGAGATCAGAACGCCTTTGCAATCAATTATTGGCTATTCAGAGATGATCAGGAAACAGGAACATCCTAAACGGAAGGATATAGAGGCTATATACCATTCCTCGGAGCACTTGCTGCAGATCGTGAATGAAGTATTGGACTACAACAGGATTATTTCCGGTAAATTCACCTTTTCGGAGAAAATATTTGACATCGAACAGCTGCTGGACGAAGTGGTTTCCGTAATGCGTGCCCAGGCTGAACTGAAATCGCTTCAACTGATCACTGAGTTTGAGCTCTCCGGGCTTACTTACATAGAAGGCGATCCTTTCAGGTTAAAACAGATCTTATATAATCTGATCGGCAACGCGATAAAATTCACTGCAAAGGGAAAGGTGACCTTATCGGCATTTTTTAAAAGGCAGGGGAATAAACTTCATTTTACCTTCCTGGTAAAAGATACCGGAATTGGATTAACTGAGGCCGAATGTAAGCGGATATTTAATGAGTTTGAACAGGTCAATGCCCTGGATAACGAGGAGGTGAACAAGACAGGTGCCGGATTGGGTTTAACCATTATCAAATCGCTTACCGAGCAGCAGGGTGGAAGAATTTATGTGAAAAGCAGGAAGGGAGAAGGAAGTGTTTTTACGGTTTACCTGACCTTTAAATTTGCGGAAGCACCTGGGAATGAGCGATTGTCGGTGCAACCTGGAATTTATAAAGGAAGAGGCTGGATTGTAGATGATGATCAGCTGATCCTCGATTTGTGTGAACTCATTTATCGGAAACACGAGATTGATGCCCGTTTTTTTAACTCACCTTCGCAATTACTGGCTGCACCATGGGACGAAGCCGTTAATTATATACTGATGGATATTCGCATGCCGGAAATGAACGGGATAACACTTTGCAGGATGCTAAGAGAAAAAGTCGGCCACACGGTAAAAATTTATGCCATTACCGCGCAGGTCTTGCCCGATGAACGGGAATTCCTTTTGAATAACGGTTTCGATGGTCTGTTGATGAAGCCATTTAAGGAAGATGAACTTTTGTCTTTATTTTATAGTCGGGAAACGGATGAACTTGATAAAGAGGAGATCGCCGAAGATCAGGAAGAAGTCAGTCTGGATTTGACTGCTTTAAAGAAAATGACCTTTGATGACCAGGAACAGCTGCAACGCATACTTTTAAGGTTTTCTGAAGACAGTTTGAAAGACAGCAACGAAATACAGGAGGCTATCCGTACAAATGACGAGGGCAGGCTAAGGTTGATCACCCATAGGATGGCCGGAAGAATAGCGCAGGTAGGAGCAACAAAGCTTGCCGCTGGTTTCCGGGTACTGGAAATGGAAATGGCGGATAATGAACACTTTTTAGCTTCCAACGGAAAAGACAAAATCTTAACCCTGTTGGGGCAATTAAGTCAGCTTTTACTTACCGTGAAACAACAGGCCTGACCCTTACTTTATTCAATGTCATAACGCTCCATTTTACTGTAAAGTGTTTTCCTGTCTATGTTAAGGAGCTTTGCCGCTTTAGACTTGTTGTATTTAACTTTAACCAGTGTTTCTATGATCATTGCTTTTTCATTCACTTCATTTATGGCTTTAAGGTCAGACGTGTTTGGCTTTGGTGCGCGATTAACAGAGATGATCATCTCTTCAGGCAGAGAATCAATTCCAGCGGTGTCTGTTGGTGTCAACAGGACCATGCGCTTGATCACATTTTTAAGTTCACGGAGATTGCCGGGCCAGTCGTACTGTAAAAGCAATTCTTTAGCCTGCGCAGAGATGTGCTGAACATTTCTGTCCAGCTCCTGGTTCGAGAGGCTTATAAAATGATTGATGAAGAGTTCGATGTCCTTACCTCGTTCTCTCAATGCCGGTAACTGTATTTTAAATTCATTCAGCCGGTGATAAAGATCTTCTCTGAAGGTCCCGTTGGCAACACTCGTTTTTAAATCGTCATTTGTAGCCGTAATGATTCTTACATCAACCTTAATGGTCTTCGTGCTTCCAAGCGGCTGGATGATCCTTTCCTGAAGGGCCCGGAGCATTTTAACCTGGACTTCATAGCTTAAATTCCCAACTTCATCCAGGAAGAGCGTGCCTCCATCTGCAGCTTCAAATTGTCCTTTTTTATCACTTAAAGCGCCGGTAAAAGCACCTTTTGCATGTCCAAATAACTCGCTGGCAGCCAGCTCCTTCGAGAGCGCCCCGCAATCGATCGCAATAAAGGGCTTGCCGCTTCTTTTACTTTGCATATGCAAGGCCCTGGCAGCGTATTCTTTACCCGTACCACTTTCGCCTTGTATGATGACCGACATCTCTGTCGGAGCAACGAGGTTAATGTGCTCATATAGTTTGTCGGCAATGGCACTTTTGCCTTTTATCGCATCTGCATGTGCGATAGATTTATCTGTTTTGGCGGTCTCTTTTTTACCCAGCGCATTCTTTATGATCATCAGGAGTTCATCCGGATTAACGGGCTTGGTGATGTAATCAAATGCGCCCAGTTGTATAGATTTTACTGCCGTTCTGACATCATTAAAGCTGGTCATGATAATGACCGGCTGCATTAAACCCTTTTCCAGTGTGTGGGAAAGAATATCCAATCCCGTTCCATCAGGCAAACGGTAATCAATTAACAGGAGATCGAAATGTTGCTGATCAGTTATCTTGAAGGCTTTTTTTACATCATTTACTACGAAAGCCTCGTGGTTATATTTGGTCAGAAAGCCTTCCAGTACTTGTGAAAAAGTAGAATCGTCTTCAATGATGAGTATTTTTGCCATAGGATTTCGCTAGATATATAGCAAAAATACAAAAGCCGGATGAAATCCGGCTTTTGTAAGGTGTTAAATTGTTATTAATATAGGAATATAGGGCTATTCTATTACTACGCCATCTTTGCCAATTTTTAAAGAAGCGGTTTCTTCTTGTTTTTTAACATCAATCTGATAGTATTCAGATTTATCGGCTTTAGTAACAAGGAAGGTAGCTGTAGGGATCCATTCTTTGTATTTGTCGGATGCCAATGTAGTTTTTACAGCATCAGGAAGATCTTTCACTTCAACTGGCGTTTTAGTAACACTGTCTTGTTGTATGCTTGTTGCAACCGGAACTTTAATTTCGCTTGCTTTTACTGTGGTTAATCCTGCAAATGCCAGAAACGTTGCTGATAAAATGATCTTTTTCATAGTTATAATTTAATTTTAAATTTTATTCTAGATAATTACGATAAGTAAACAGACAGAATGATGCCGTAATTGCTTTTAATTTGTATTCAACTGATAATCAGCTTATTTTGTTGTGTTGTCTTTTTTTAAGTTGTGGAGATACTCCCCAATATGTTGCCGAATGAAGCAAAAGCTGATTGCTGATCCGGCCTGCGGCAGGCTTAGGCGGAATTAGCGTCTCCTATGAAAATCTTTATAAATACATAAATCTTTTCTTAGCTTTGCTAGTATGCTGTCTAAGAAAACGAAATATGCAATAAAAGCACTGGTTGCTCTTGGCAAGAATAGAGAAAACCCTCCCATGCAAATAGTGAGGCTGGCAGAGCAGGAGATGATACCGAGAAAGTTCCTTGAGCAAATACTGCTGGATATGCGTAATGCGGGCTATTTATACAGTAAAAAGGGTGCCGGAGGTGGGTACAGCCTGAACAAGGACCCAAATGAAATCTATCTGGCAGACATACTTCGGATTACTGATGGACCAATCGCAATGGTCCCCTGTGCCAGTTTAAAGTTTTACAGAAAATGTGATGAATGTCATGATGAAGTAACTTGCGGTATCAGAAAAACCTTTATTGATGTAAGGGATGCCACACTGAAAGTGCTTGCCCAAACAACGATAGCCGATGTCATAGCAAGGGAAACAGATGATACCCTGGTTGGCTAAACAAGACCGTTTCTACTATCTTCCTGATGTTAAATTTGATTAACTTTGATCAAAATTTGAGAACTATGAATAAGAATAGCATGAATTTCTGCAGTAGGGGAATGTGTGTGGCTTTACTTGCGGCGATGCCTTTTGTATCATTTGCCCAGAAGCCTAACTGGCAGAACCTGGATTTAAAAACGGACTCTACCTTTGGCATAAGCACGGAGAAAGCTTATACTGAACTTTTAAAGGGTAAAAAATTTAAGCCTGTCATCGTTGCCGTACTGGACGGAGGGGTAGACATTGAGCATGAAGATCTGAAGTCCATCGTGTGGCTGAACAAAAAAGAAAAAGCGGGTAACGGTAAGGATGACGATAGGAACGGATATATTGATGATGTACACGGCTGGAACTTTTTAGGTTCGGCAAAAGGGTCCATCAATTACGAGACTTTGGAATTGACCCGATTGGTGAGGAGGGACAGTGCTAAGTTCGCAAATGCTGATGCGACCTCGGTAAAGGCAGGCGACCTCCCTGCTTTTGAAACTTTCCAAAAGAACAAGGCGGAGCTGGATAAGGAACTCGCAGAAGCCAGATTAGGTTTCGAGCGTTTTTCGGGCATTAAAAATGCGATAGATGCGATCGTTAAAAAAATTGGTAAAGAAAATCCTACCGTAGAAGACTTCCAGTCTTTTAAGCCGGCAGACGATATGGAAGCCAATATTCAACGGATAATGGTTGGCCAGTTAAAAAACAGCAGCTTTGATGAGTTTTACAAAAACCAGATTATACCGGGCTATGAGCATTTCAAAAACCAGGTGGAGTATAATCTGAATGTGAATTACGATCCCCGGGCGCTTGTAGGTGATGATCCCAATAACAGCAAGGAACGCTTTTATGGTAACAATGATGTAACGGGGCCTGATGCGAGACATGGATCGCACGTGTCCGGGATTATTGGCGCAGTGCGCAGCAATGCGCTTGGCGTTAAAGGTGTGGCCGATCATGTGATCATTATGGGGGTAAGGAACACCCCTAATGGCGATGAACGAGATAAAGACGTTGCGAATTCCATTCGCTATGCAGCTGATAATGGGGCTAAGGTCATCAATATGAGCTTTGGGAAATCATACTCCTGGGATAAGGCGGTAGTTGATGAAGCTGTTAAATATGCCGTTTCTAAAGACGTATTACTGATTCATGCTGCGGGGAATGACAATAAAGATCTGGAAGTAGAACCAAATTTCCCGGATCCGGAATATGTTGGCGGAGGAAAAGCCTCATCCTGGATTACGGTAGGAGCATCGAGCTGGACTAACGACGGAAACATCAAAGCAAACTTTTCTAATTACGGCAAAACGAAGGTGGATGTTTTTGCACCGGGAGTTGATATCAACTCAACAGTGCCGGGATCAAAATATGAAAAACTAAGCGGCACGAGTATGGCTGCACCTGTCGTTGCAGGCTTAGCCGGACTGATCCGCTCTTACTATCCAAAATTAACAGCTGTGCAGGTAAAAGACATCATTCTTAAATCAGTCATTAAGGTTAATCAGTCTGTGGAGATCAAAACAGATACGGGTACTAAAACCGTTCCTTTTTCAGATCTATGCGTTACCGGTGGTATCGTAAATGCATATGAAGCTTTAAAACTGGCAGCCAGCTACAGGAAATAATCGGCTGACAACTATCTTATAACTGAAACCCTGTATAGATTTTTCTTAAAATGCATGCTGAAGCACAGATCAAACTCATAGCGGATACCTTACTCCCGGGTTTTATTCCGAAATCCCCTGATGAAAAGGAACTTAGTTTTCATTTTACGATCCCTCCGAATAAGAGCTATAAGGTCTGGTATAAAAAAAATGCTAAAAATATATGGGAGTTTACCAGATTTGAGCCTGCAGAAACTTAATCGTATTTATCAGCTGATAATCCTATATTTAAAACATTAAATTTTATCTCAAAAGGTCATGAAAAAGAGTATTCTATATTTTAGCCTGCTTGGTCCAGCGCTTTCTATCAGTGTTCTTGCACAAGAAAAGAAAGTCGACCCACCAGCGCTTACCGAGGTTTGGAAACCAGTCCCCAAGCAAGTTGTGCCTGGAGCAACGGCTTCTGCGGCACCATCAGATGCCATCATCTTATTTGACGGTAAAGATGCGGCTGCATTTATTGGAGAAAAAGGCCAACCCGTTAAGTGGAAAATAGCTGATGGAATAATGACCGTGGAAAAAGGGACAGGCATGATCACCAGCAAAGCCGCATTTGGCGACTGCCAGCTACACATTGAATGGAGATCTCCTGAAGTGGTAAAAGGTAACGGACAGGGAAGGGGGAACAGCGGGATATTTTTGATGGGCAGATATGAGCTGCAGGTGCTGGATTCTTACCATAACGTGACCTATTCTAATGGTCAGGCCGGAAGTATTTATAAGCAGCTGATCCCTTTGGCGAATGCTTCCCGCAAGCCCGGAGAATGGCAAACTTACGATGTCGTTTTTATGGCGCCCAGGTTTAATGAAGATGGTTCTGTAAAGGTCCCCGCAAATATTACGGTGATTCATAATGGCGTGCTGATACAAAACCATGCTACAATTGCGGGTTCTACTCAATATATCGGTGCCCCGGCTTACGAAAAACACGCGGATAAAGAACCTTTAAGTTTACAGGATCATGGAGATGCGGTAAGTTACCGCAACATCTGGATTAGGAATCTTTAATTACGCTTTCATACGCGCTTATACGCTGATGCCTTCTTTTCTTAAGATATAATTGTAAATTCCTTCGATAGGTTTCTGAAGGATCTGTCCAAGCTTAACCTGGTTGTTCAGGCATACTTCCTTCAAAATATCCTGATAATAAAAGGCAATTGAACCTACAAAATGAGTGTCCAGATTCTTGTAGTTGCTGTAATCTTTGATATTGCTGTCTACAAATTCCTGGAATCCCTCCTTCAGCATATTTATGATAAAAGGATGGTCCCGGTGGTTCACCATAAACCGGCTAATCGAGGCCAGGTAGGTGTTCGGTGAGGGTTTTTGATACACGTTGGTGATCACCGTTTCCTTATCTATCTTAAACTCTTCTGCAAACTCAAAGCTTAGCTCGGCAGGCATCAGGTTATAGAGGTATGCAGTAATCAGTTTACGGCCAAACCAGGTGCCTGAACCTTCATCTCCGAGCACATAACCCAAGCCATGGGTGTCATTGTGCAGGTCTTTTCCATCATAATAGGAGATGTTCGATCCCGTACCCAAAATACAGGTCAGCCCGGGTTTATCGCCACAGGTTGCATAAGCAGAGCCCATTAAATCATGTTCTACAGCTACATAAGCATTGGTAAAAAAAGAAGAAATACCATTGGATATAATTTCTACTTTATCCGGAGAAGAACAGCCCGCGCCAAAGAAATAAACCTCTTTCACCTGGCTTGCATATTTCGCGATTTCTTTCTTTTTAGAAAAGAGCTTAAAAATATCGTGTGCATTGAGGAAATAAGGATTTATGCCTTGCGTACTAAAGGTAATCTGCTCACTTGGACTGTAACCCATCCAATCGGTTTTTGTTGAACCACTGTCTGCTACTAGAATCATTC
>CAMLDJ010000045.1 GCA_946478755.1 uncultured Pedobacter sp.
GCTGAATTTACGATTAATGGATAGCTACCTGATTTTTTAGGTAGCTATCTTTTTTCACTAAAGTTAATAGTGCTAAATTTTTTCTCTCAAACTCATTTAATTGTTTCATGTTCAAAATCAATTTGAATTTTATGAGAAGGCAGACGTATGTAATCAAAAGAAACATGATAGATCATGATTTTCTCATGCGGATCAGGATAGGGGACCTTCTTATAGATGAAAGTGGTAAAAAGGGAAGAGTCATCTCCATCGATAGGCATGATCGTAGAGGAGAAGTTCATTATTACTTTCGGCGAGACAAAGGCGGTACCGTACTTTGTATTATATGATGGGCTTGTTTTATTAAACTTTCTAAAAGGTATTCCATTTTTAATAAGTACACCATCTAGAAACTGCAGTTTGTCAGAAAATGTGGGCCAATAATTTGTCTGAGCCACCCCGCCAGCTTACATGCACAGTAGACTGTTCAAAAATAAGTTATCGCTATATTGATCCCCATTTGGTTATGGCCTAATGGCCAACATAGATACCTACCCATCTTCCAGCTAATTTTTCCTCTTATAAGGAGGTTGTCGTCCAGTTTGCCCGTTGCTAAAAAATCAATCAATATTTGCATTCCTCAGGCGCAGGGAATTGAGGATAACGGAAACGGAACTTAAACTCATGGCGAGGGCTGCGATCATTGGCGAGAGCAGTATCCCAAAAAAAGGATAGAGCAGGCCGGCAGCAACCGGGATGCCCACAATATTGTATCCAAGCGCAAAAAAGAGATTGCCTTTGATGTTTGCCATTACTTTGTGGCTTAATAGCCTTACTTTCGCGATTCCATTTAAATCTCCTTTCACAAGGGTGATCCCGGCGCTTTGTATGGCCACATCCGTTCCTGTTCCCATAGCTATGCCGATATCAGCCTGGGAAAGTGCGGGGGCGTCGTTAATGCCATCTCCCGCCATTGCCACCTTCTTGCCTTCAGCCTGGAGGCTTTTTATTTCCTTTAATTTATCTTCAGGAAGCATCTGGGCTTTATAGCCGTCTAATTTCAGCGTTTCGCTAACTGCTTTAGCTGTATCGTCATTATCGCCGGTAAACATCATGACCTTTATGCCCTCACCCTGGAGTTTTTGAATTGCTGATGCACTCGAAGGCTTAATCTTATCAGAAATCACAACATATCCGACAGCTTTTTCTCCTACAGACAGATAAGACACCGTCTTGCCCTCTTTTTGAGCGGCCTTAACCTGTTCTTTTAATTCAGGGTCCATTATCGCTTTAACCTGCTCCATTAATTTCTGGTTGCCCAAAGCCAGTGTTTCCGATCCCAAATTGCCTGTTACGCCCATTCCTGTAACTGCCTGGAAGTTTGTTAGGGACTTGACCTCTATCTTGTTTTCTTCGCCATAGCGTAAAGTTGCCTGTGCCAGTGGATGCTCACTGCTGCTATTCAAAGCCACAATTTTTTCAAGAATATCATTTTGGGTAAAGCTTGAATTTACGCTAACCACTTTTTCAACCGAAGGTTTACCTTCGGTTGCCGTTCCGGTCTTGTCAATGATAACTACATCAATAGCATTCATTTTCTCGAGCGATTCCGCATTCTTTATCAGGATACCCGAATGTGCACCCTTGCCAACGCCCACCATTACAGACATCGGAGTCGCAAGCCCCAGGGCGCAGGGACATGCAATAATCAATACCGCTATCGCATTTACAAAGGCATAAACATAAGCCGGATCGGGACCATATAATGCCCATAATAAAAATGTTATAATGGATATGAGCACCACAACCGGCACGAAATACCCGGAAATCTTATCGGCCATCTTTTGGATGGGTGCTTTGGAGCGGCTGGCGGAATTTACCATTTCGATGATCTGGGATAAGAGAGTCTCCGAGCCTACCTTTTCAGCTACCATTACAAAAGTCTTATTTCCGTTAATTGTTCCCGAAGTTACCTTCTCACCTGTTTTTTTCTCCACAGGAACCGGTTCTCCTGAAATCATCGATTCATCAATTACCGCTTCTCCGGTCTCAATGCTGCCGTCTACCGGAATGCTTTCTCCGGGCTTTACCCTCAGCAGATCTCCTTTCTGGATGTCTTCAATGGGTACCGACACTTCCTTATCCCCAACCACTTTTGTAGCGGTGTTTGGAGCCAGTTTCAATAGTTCCTTAATGGCACTATTGGTTTTTCCATGCGCCCTGGCCTCTAAAAGCTGGCCGAGCAGTACCAATGTTAGGATAACCGTTGCCGCTTCAAAATAAACAAAGACCGTTCCGTGGTGCGTTTTAAACTGGGCAGGAAAAATATCGGGGAAAATCAGTGCGACCAGACTGAAAAGCCAGGCTACTCCCGCACCTATGCCTATAAGGGTAAACATATTCAGTTTCCAGGTTATCACCGATATCCAGGCGCGCTGAAAGAACATCCAGGTAGCATAGAAAACCACAGGAATGGATAGCCCAAATTGAACCCAGTTCCAGTATTTAAGTTCTAGCAAATCAAACAGCGGGTTATTGGGAATCATTTCCGTCATTGCGATGACAAAAATGGGTATAGTGAATGCTGCTGCAATCTTAAACTTTTTTAGAAGGGTGAAATAAGTTTTATCTTCTTCTTCCACACTCGCCCCTGTAGCAACCAGATCCATCCCGCAGATCGGGCATGCTCCTGGCTTATCCCTGATAATTTCGGGGTGCATCGGACAGGTAAATTGTGACGACCGGATCTTTACAGGCTGTTTCACCAGGGCCATCCCGCATACAGGGCAATGCCCCGCTCTTGGATAAGTCTTTTCGCCCTCGCAATGCATCGGACAATAGAATACTTCTCCACCTTTGTTTATATCGTTTTTTTTAGCCGGGGAATTATGTTTGTACTCTGATTCATGATGAACACTATTTATTTGCCCGGGTGTTTTTGAACCCCCTTTTTCATGAGATCCCATCTCAATACCGTAATCTCCCGCCGTAGACAGTGCCTTTTGCAATTTCTCAGTTTGGATATGTTTTTCCATGGCTATGATGGCTTCAGCCGGCTCCAGAGATACCTTTGCAGAAACGCCATCAATCGAGTTAAGTGCATTTTCAACTTTTGCCCTGCAGCCCTGACAGCTCATTCCGGTTATTTTATAGCGATGTTCCATGTTTTTAATTTTTTAGGATTTAATTTAATGCCGGAGGATAGCACATACTATTTATTTTACTGAAGTCACAAGGCCTTCCCCGGCCGGGTGCTAAGCTCTGCAAGTCGGACTATTACGTTGTAGGCCGTACCAGAACAATTTCAATTAGCCAGGGCTCGCATTTAAGCACTTGCTGATAATCTTTTATCAAACAAATCTATCTAAAGACCTGCTATTAAGCTTATACAATTTTCCTTATGTTTTATATAATTATAAATAGCTTCTTATAGATAGATCAAGCCGTGAAAACTGATATGAGATTTGTTTCTAAACCATTTTCCTGTTTGTTGCAGATCAATATAGGCATTAATCCCTAAGCGGAGTTATCGTTTCCGCTTTTTCGGCTCTGTAGCAGTATTCAGCGAAAACTTCGGATCGTTAACGATCCGCGCCAGATAGTGGGGTTGCTGATATAAAGGAAATTGATTTTGGGTTCAACTCTGAAATGAGGTTTTTAGCTGATTTGGCAAAAAGTAACCGATCGCGACTGTAATTTATGACTGGTGGATGTAACCCTCAAGAATGGGTAAGGAAAAGGCTGATCTCGTCTGGGAGCGCCTGCAAAAATTCAATTTATGGAAACTTGTTGATGACAGCAGTTTTGGAGTTGGTTGTAATGGAAAAACCACTGCTGATGCATTGGAAGGCCGACCAGATATTATTCACCTCATTACTAAGAATAATATCAAAACCTTAGTTTATCAGTACCCGAATGTATATGAGAAGCGATGCCCTGGCTGCAATGAGAACAGGCAAAAAATTATTTCTCTTAATAATCTATTCAATCTGGAATTTGAAAAATTTATAGATGATGATGGAAGGTAGCGGCTACTAAATTTTTTTATCATGAAATAAAAGACGGAAATCCAATTGATTATTAGGTATTCAAGATTGATGCCTATCGTTGTAGGACCGATACCGATTTTCAATTTGTTTTAGCCTCGCTGCGCTCGGTCTAGATGGCTGTCGAAAATCAGGTGGATGATTAGGTCTGATATTCTGTTGGCTCTGACGCTGGACCGTTAATCATTGTTAAAATGAGTTTCGTTAACCCATGCTTTAATCAGATTCATTCAAGCGTATTAATTCTTGAGCTGGTTATACTATTTAACCTCATTAAGGTTTCGAACAATTACTCCGGGCATCTTTTCGAAAATGTCCTGCATATATTTGCGGTGGTTTGCTCCGGCAATTACAACAACTCTTTTAACCCCTTTCTTTTTTGAACGGTTCAGTACATTGTTGCACATACCCTCATTTCTCATCAGCCACCAATGTATCTTCGAAAGCATTTCTTCTTTAGGAAAGTTCTTCATATCATACAGCTCCGGCAGATAGAAATCTCCGGATGCAGAAATTGCAGATGCTTCAGCTGTGTTCAGCCATTCGGTTACCTGGGTAGAAGACTTCTCAATTTTATCATATTGCTCAAAACCTGTATTTATTTTAGCGAGTTTTTCTTTCAGCTCTCGCTGAAAGGCGGCGGAAGTATCCTTTCTGAATATATTGAATTTTTCATCGCTCGCAGACCAGGATGCATTCCAGTTCAGATCATAGTCCTGGCAATCCATGGGCAGTAATTCCATGATGCCGATTTTTCGCATCATCGGGAATGCGATCAATGCATATTCGGAGGTTTTCAATCTTCTCATGCTTCGCCCCGTAGTATCCAATTCCGGACTCAGCAATTGATTGACATAAGCCAGCAGTTTATTGTCCGGAGCTTGTTTAAGCCGGTCGAAAACCTGCCAATATTGATAATGACCATTGGAAACATCCTGGTTAAGGTAGTAAGCATGGGCCAGGTCTGTTTTTAACTTATAGTTTTCAGGGTCTTGCAGGCAGCGTTTTTTTAAACTGTCAATTTTTTTAGGTAACTGATCTGTTGCAATATCTCTGTTTTTTCTAAGTGTCTGTAATCTTTTCAGGTTGTCTTTCTTACACCAATAGTCCATAATATTCTGTTCATCTTCCTTACTCAGAAATTCCCCGAAAAATGCTGTGGGTTTAAATTGTTCAATTTTGCGATAAATGTCTGAAAAATCCTGCTTTTGGTAATTGCTGTAGTTATGAGAAGCACCGATTAAAAGTATTTCCAGTTCTTGAGCAGATGCCTTAAAAGAAACGATAATAAGTAAGATAAAAATGAATTTCATAGTTATGGTTTCATGGTATGCTTAAAATTAATATATTTTAGCATTGATTTCCAATTGGAAAAATAATATTATGGCTAAGGGCTAAATGGGGACTGTTTGTAGTTGCTTTTTTCGGAATAGGGATTAACGCTTACTTTCATCTATTACTTTGGAGAAAATCAATTGCAGTCTTAATTACAAAATCTTGACCCATTTCAACATCCTTACTTGTGTTTATTGCAACAACATCAACAGGAACACCGACAGATTCATAGCAGATTTTATCTCTGGATAAATATTTTTCATTTGATAAGGAATATTCCCATCCATTAGGAAGTTTTTCTCCCATCATGCTTGAAAACATACCTCCGGTATTTTCGCCTAAAATTGTTACATTCTTAAGCCCTTTCAAGCCCATCGCAAAATGGTCTGCGGCAGATATACTGGCGCCGCTGGTTAGTAAAACGACCTTTGTTTTTACATTATTTTTATTTGGGATGTAAAAGTATTCTTGCAAAGGAGTAAAATCATTTGCTCCCTGTCCGATTTTCTTTTGTCCATATGAAGCGACTAATTTCTCTGATATAAGCCTGCTAATTAATGCATTAACAAACTCAGGCGAACCACCCCCCATTGATACGGATATCTATAATAATTGCTTTTCTATCATTTAACCCAGCAATCATATCATCCAATTGTGCTTGAAATTCCTTTAAAGGCAAACCCCCAAAGCCGTTCAATTGCAAATAGCAATAATTATCATTGTATGAATAACCGCCAATTTGAAATTGCTTGCTATTGAACTTCTTGAAGTTCGTAAAGCCCAGCTGATTCAATGTTTTGACGGTTACCTCTCTTAAAGCATTTATAGATGGTTTATCGGGAAATTTAGAGTATTTAGCACTTGCTGGCAAATCGCCAGTTCGTGAAATCGATATGTGACCGTCTCTCAAAGGTGTAACCATCTTTGTTAAGATATCGAATAAATCATTATCGGTAGTGTTAGAATTTACTTTCTGTCTAAATTCTTTGTATTGATCAGTCCAGTTTACTTTTCTTGTTTCAAAGTGAGCATAATTATTATTGAAGGTATTCCAAAAATCTTCAAAGTTCTGTTCTGGTTTACTTAACTTTTTGGTTTGCGTAAAACATTTATGTCCTGTCGTTAAAACAATAACGAAGCAGAGGAATACTTTTAAATATTTCATTGTTAAGTTCATAAAGCAATATTAATTCTTTACAAAGTAAAAAAGATTTGGCAATGCTAGCGCAAACAATATTAATTTTCAGTGGCAACTAAACCAGCAATGTTGAATGTCATTTTTAAGGGTTGAGATACTGCGACCCCTATTAGACATTAGCAGCTTATTGTCCAGAGCTTGTTTAAGAACTTCGATAGCGTACTTGTGTGAAGTAAACTTAATTACGTAGCCATACTTCTAATTGCAGATGATGATTTAGTGGAATTTTCTAATTGGCATCAATGGGAACAGTTGAAGTTAATTAAAATCCCTTCAACCAAAAAAAGCCCATCTTTCGATGAGCTTTGATCAGTAGAGTCAATCCGCGGAAGTTCGAACTTTTATGAGCACTGTGAAGCGGTAGTTAATTTTGAAAAAATGTTGAATAATAAAGTTGAAGGACAGTATCGAAGAAAGAAGATTTAGTGGTTATTCATTTTCTGGGACGGATTATCCGAAATCATGATATCAATTGCAACTTTATGGGAAGCTAAGCTTTAAAGCAATTAAATTTTTCATGATTTGCGTTTTAGGTATTCAAGATTTTGCAATTTTCCTGCGCATAATTATATTGTTGACTATTGAGTTTTTAATATAGAATGTTGACCTTAAATCTTGGGAACTAACTTTTGTATTGAAAATTTGAAGAAGTTTGCTAACTGAAAATTGCTGAAAATGATTCGAGCGAATAATCTAAATTTCGAAAATCTAAAAGGATGAGAAGTGATTTCTGAGAAGGGTTTGATACCTTAACCACGGAACGTGCCAATAATAGGTTGTCAATATAAGCGGGAAATAAATAAGTATGCGGAAGTATTTTTTTAATAAAAAAGGACCGGCGATTGCCGGTCCTGGAATATGTATTAATGGCTAAGAGCGATCAAGCCAGTTCAAATTCATTGTGATCCATTTCTATGGATATTTTAACGCGCGCATTTAATGCCTTAAAGACTTTTGAGATCAGAGAAATACTCGCATTGTCATAGCTTTTTTCCAGTTTGGAAATCTGCGATTTGTTCACCCCGATAATGTCTCCAAGTTCCTGCTGCGATAGGTTTCGCTTTTTTCTGGCTTCCTTAATAAACTCCTGGATCAGCTCCATTCTGAGTTCCAGCTCAAAAAGATCCCTTGATGGAGTACCTTCCTTGCCCAGTTGTTCATCTTTGTATTGATCTAATGATTTTCCCCTTTTTCGATTGTTGGGAAGGTTAACAATCGTACCGTCTGATAAATCTATCATTGGACCGGTCGATTTCTGTTTTTTCATTTTCTGCAATTTATATATATATCTATATCTGTGTGCGATTACAGGTTACCCGCCCATGGGCAGGTAACTATTGTAATGCATCGTTGTTTACGATTTTATGTTTGACTATATTCTTTTTTTAGTCTTTCTGCCCTCTTGATTTCTCCAGGTGGGGCTTTATCACCTTTCTTATTATAACCGTTTATCGCCAATATTGTTGCGATTTCCTTGCCGCCTTCTTTCAGAAAGAAAGCAAACAGCCTATACCAGCTGTTGTTGTCCTGAACCCTGAATTCCCAGAGGCCATCAGTACCACTCAGTTTCTTAAAGTCATTTTTGGATATGATACCCAGCTCGACTTTTGAGAAGACCTTAATGAATTTTTTTCTGGTTGACTCCTGGAGCTCGCCAAGAAAGGCCTCAGCCTCATTTGTAATTTCTACTTCATACTGTTTCATTGTGTTTAAAGTTTAACTGTTATTTTAAAGAACGATCCTTAACAACACAAATATAGCAAAAAGTTTCTATATACGGAAACTTTATTGTGTTTTTTTTATATTATTTCATCGCTGGGTGGATCGCTGGATTGGCCCTTAGTTTCATCATTGTGGTTCATCGTCACATTTGGTAAAACGATTGGTTTAGCAAAATGGAAGTACATAAATCCTAATCTATTGTAGAATTCATACGGCAGTAAAACCTAAAGAGGTTAGAGTAACCTAACGATGTTTCTGAGGGGATGCTAGAACCTCTAAACCCGCGGAATTGTAATTGGTTTTGAGATGAGAACCTGAAAATACCTGTTACTTTCACTGAAAGCGAGGTCTCGGGTACATTTGCAGATTTTGCAAATAAAGACCGGTTGATGAACTCGAAACTAAAGGTAGTTATTCCTACCGAGGTACTTACTTCATGAGCATAATGTATGTTTTCATGATATATCGTTGCAGCATTTTGATGCCTGATATTAATTTGATCCTGCTTTGAAAAGCTATTCGTCTGGTTGTTGTAACAGGGAATATCAGATTTCTTAAGACTGGTGTTTACGCTCATAAAAAATCTGCTCGCGTAACTATCGTCAATTTGGAGACTACCTGCACAAATTTCGTATCATTGAATATAATTTATTTCTAAATACCTAAATGAATTGATTGAAATGAGAATCTACATTTCAATCACCCTTAGATAACGCTTGCTACCTTAGGTTTCAGAAATTTAATCAAAATCAACTCCTACAGATTTACATTTGATCAAAAATTTATCGACTTGATTTGCCTAACTACAAATTGTTTTGGAATCACTTCCACCCCTTTATCGTCTTTTAATATTTTATTTCCAAGGTGCACGATTCTGGAATAAGCCTTAAAAATACCCAAAGAAAAATCCTTAGGTAAAAATTTGTTGTCCACACACAACGGCCTCAAAACCATTTCCGGATGAGGAAAAAAATCAAAAGACTTTTTTCCTTTATTTTCCGCGCTTACCAGGATACATATATCGATATCGTTAGGATTTTCTACAGTGATATCCGTGAAGCTTCCACCCACAAGAACCTCTATCTCGATGATATTTTCTTCATTTTTAATTTGGAGTATGTAACGCTCAAGCTCATTGAAAAGTGTCCTTCGTTTCTCAGAAAAAAGGTATTCTTTTTTGAAAGCTTCTAGAGTAGAATCCTCGATTGGTTCAGTAAATGGAAAGTTAATTTTTGGCCTTACACCCAATTCGATACATACCCAACAATAGATATTAAACTCAAGCGCACTTAAATCTTTCCGGTTGCCTAAAATATTATAAACCTCTTCGGTCGTTAAGCCCTCATCTGCAAGTGTTTGGTCGTAATCGCTTAACAGCGCATTGAAACTGACCATAAATTGTTCTTCTGTTCTATCTTCCATTTGCATTGTCTCAAATATATGCATAAATGAAATCAATTTCTCTGGCGGAACGACGATGGTAGGAATCAACTTTATCTGAAATATTATTGAGCTGCTAAAACTTAATTGCAATATTAAATTAGGTGAAATACGTAATCGTTTTTTAAATAATATAATTGTCTATCACAGACTGACAATTAAATGATATTAAAAGAACTATTATTACTTTAGGGAATATTATTCACCTATAACATCTCAAATATTTTTTTAATGTATTTAAACGCTCTTCAAATTACCAATTTTCGAAAAATTAACGACCTATCGCTGCAATTCAATTCTGGAGTAAACCTTCTCGTAGGAGAAAATGATGCGGGGAAGTCATGCATTTTAGACGCAATAAGGTTAGTCACAGGTGTCTATGGCAATGATTACCTAAGGATTTCTGAAGAAGACTTCTACGGAAATCATTTGGGTAGATCAACGTTCTTACAGATATCCTGTGATTTTAGAGGACTATCGGAACAGCAGTGTGCAAGTTTTTTAGAATGGCTTAGCGTGGATGAAGACGGATTTTATCTTAAGCTTACTCTTAATGCCAAACGAAAGGACAGGGGAAATTCAACTTTTGAGGTATTCTATGATATCAAAGCTGGTGAAAGTGAGGAGAGTGGCGCGATAGGCGGTGAAGCAAAAGCTAAACTAAAGGTTACTTATTTGAAGCCGTTAAGAGATGCAGGTTACGAGCTGGCTCCCAGAAGAGGGTCAAGACTTTCGCAGATTTTAGGTGCATATGATATATTTCAACAACAACCCAATATCGTTCACCCACTGGTCGAAACCATGAATAAAGCCAATGCTGACATCACAGATTATTTCGACGATAAGGATGGTAAGGTCGTGTCGGATACAATTAACCATACCTATTTAAAGGAGATATCACTCAACAACAATCCCCTGCAGTCAAAATTTGGCATAGCTGCAAATAGTCTTGGCAGAATATTGGAAAAATTAGAACTTATCGGCTATTCCGGAACCTCCGACACAAATATAGGCCTAGGTAGTAATAATCTACTATTCATTGCAGCAGAGATGTTATTGCTCAATGAAGATAGTGGCTATGATGGATTAAAGCTCTCATTGATAGAGGAGATTGAAGCACATATTCATCCGCAGGCACAAATAAATCTGATCGATTTTATTAATAAACACTGTGCCAAAATAGGATTTCAAAGCATAATTACTACCCACAGTAATTCTCTGGCCTCCAAAATTAACATCGCCAACCTTATCATTTGTAAAAATGGGAAGGCATTTCCCTTGGCCCCAACATTCACAAGGCTTGCAAGCAGCGATTATACTTTTCTCGGCAGGTTTCTGGATGACACAAAGTCGAATCTGTTTTTTGCCCAGGGCCTCCTTATTGTCGAAGGAGATGCTGAAAATCTAATCTTACCCTCTTTAGCCGAAAAAATAGATCTTCCTTTGCATAAATATGGAATATCGATTGTCAACGTTGGAAGCACCGCACTCTTACGCTACTCAAAAATTTTCCAAAGAAATGATGCACAGACAATCGGCATCAAGGTATCTTGCATAACCGACCGGGATATTCCGCCTCAAGCAGCGAAAAATTTTACTTATCAAGTCAAACGACGTGGTACTGATACCCTGGAAGATGTTCCCTTGTTGTCGATAAACAGAAAAACAGAGGATGATTATGATACCGTCACTTTAGATTCAATCATCAAGGCAAAAGAAGAAAAGTACAGGGGAGGAGATGTGGAAGTTTTTTTAGCTAAGACTTGGACACTGGAATATGAACTTGCCACCAGTGTACTATCTCACCTGATTCACCGGGCGATATTAATTGCGATTCGGACCAACAACGGAGAGAAATTACTGGCTTATTCAGACTACAGGAACATCAGAAGGCAAAGTGATCAGGATTTCGATTCATGGACTTCAGACGCGAAAACCAAGGAGGAAATTGCTGTGGAGATATATGCGCCGCTTGAGCGAAAAATTGTCTCTAAGGCAGTGACCGCTCAAATTTTTGCGAGGTTGCTTGTCAGCGATAAAACAGATAAGCAATCTATAGCTGGCGACCCTTCTCTAAAATATTTGGTTTCAGCTATTAAACATGCCGCAAATGTTTAACATAAATAACCTTTCGGTTTCCGAAGCAGAAATTGCCACAGTCGAAGCGAGATTTGGATTTGGATTTAATGATGCGCAGAAGAATCTCATTAGATTCTGGGAATCAGCGGATATCCAGGCTTGTCCAGGGAGTGGCAAGACAACGACACTCGCTGGTAAATTGATCCTACTAGCCAATAAGATTCCGGCAAATTTTAGACAAGGTATTTGTGTTATAACACATACAAATATCGCCGTTGAAGAAATAAAAGCCAAACTGGGAGATACCGCAGGTTTTTATTTTCAGTATCCAAATCATTTCGGTACCATTCAGTCCTTCATAGATAAATTTTTAGTCATTCCTTACTACCGTACCAAGTTTAAGCAGAGCCCTAAAATTGTTGATGAATGGACTTACGATCAGGAAATTCATAACCTTTATGAGCTCCAAGTAAATGGAACATTAAGTTATTTAACAGGTAGAAAAAATGTTTTTCTAGGCGGACTTAGCTTTAACCGACATAATTTTCAGGTATCCAAATCTGTCAACGAAAAGGAGAAATGGGCTCTCAACGGTATCACCGATTCGGTTATGGAAAAATATTATGACCGCATTAAAAAGGCAAAAGTGAAACTTTTAAAAGCCGGTTACCTTAAATATGATGAGGCATATGCTTTTGCCTTTCGATATATTCTTAAACATCCGAAGATCATTGATTACATATGCGAGCGATTCCCAGTTGTCTTTGTCGATGAGATGCAGGACATGGACCAGGAGCAACAGGAAATAATTTCCAAGCTCTTTGAAAAGAAGTCTGTCTTGCAGCGAATTGGTGATATCAATCAGTCAATATTCAGTCTGAAATCCAAGGAAGATAGTAAAGAATGGGTTCCGGTTACCAACCCGAATCTTGCTCTTGGTCATTCAAATAGGCTATCTAACCATTTGGCGGATAAAGTCAGGGACATATGTTGTAGTCCTCAACCGATGACAGGCTGGAATAACCCAAGCCCTGTAAAACCTGTAATATTTGTCTATGACGATGATTCTATTTTGCAGGTGAAAGATGCCTTTGCAAAAAAAGTGATTGAAAATAATCTTCATAAAAAAGGACAAATTAAAGTTGTTGGCTCCAGAATCAACGACTCTAAGTTAAATATCAACTCCTACTGGACGCAATTCAACAGACTTTACAAACGCAATGAGCATCCAAATCTCACCTCTTTCCTAGCCGAAGTTAAGCAGCATTTATATCAAGATAAAAATCTGAAATCGCTCAGGAATGATTTCCTAAGCTGTTTGTGCGTTTGCTTAAGGAAAAATAAAATAAAAAACCCGGCAAACGGCTACTATTTTACTCCGTTTTCATTTGTTTCCTTTTTGAAAGACGCCGGGCATTTGCGTTTCCAGCAGCTCATCAATTTAAGAATAGCGACGTGGATCTTAGTGCTAAGGCAAAATGGTGAAATCATTGATGAAGTGGAGCAGTCAGTAAGATTGGCAATAAAGCTTTTGGGAACATCTGCAAATTCAGATACTGAAGCTTTTTTAAAAGAGATAGAAGTGGAAGCGTCATCAGAGCTCCAGGAAAACAGAATTTACGAATATACATATGGAAATGAATCTGTTGCTCTTCATTTTGATACCATTCATGGGGTCAAAGGGGAGACGCATACAGCCACCCTTTATCTGGAAACGTATTTAAGGACATTTGACATCGGAGGGAAAATTTTGAATTTTATAATGGCAAATGATTTAGGCAGAGAAAAAATGAGAAAGGATAACGCTTGTTATAGAAAATTACCGCATGCTTATGTAGCTATAACGCGGGCAACAGATTTCTTTTCTCTATCTGTCAACTCCATTCGGTTTTCAGTTGACCATAAGGCTTATTTCGAGGATGAAAACAATGGATGGGAGGTTGTCTATTTATTATCTCCCGGGGAACTTGAATAAATATCTATCAGATCCAACCGGTGCTAATCTTTAGAAAAAAGCGATATCAATCACCTGCAAAAATGCTCTTCCCATTTTATATCGGAGTACGTACCCTTTCCATTGAAATAACTCATAACGTCCATCGGTCATATATACCCACCCTCGCTACCTTTTCTTTTTAGTATCAGTCCGTTTTTGTTTTGTCTATAAATTTGATGTATGGGTAAAAATTTTGAAAGTTATTCAGAAGCTTTATTATAGAGGACTCCAAAAAAAAATATTTTAAAAAAGCTATTTGATTATATTTACAAAAAAACAAAAGCGCATCTTATGCTTCACATTTTATACGTTATTGCAATCATTGCTGAAGCAATGACAGCATCTTTCTCTGCTGGCCGAAGAGATATGGATTATATGGGAGTTGTTATTATCGCATGGGTAACGGCACTAGGCGGAGGGACCATCCGAAATCTGCTACTGGGGCATTATCCGATGACATGGGTCGAACATCCAGTTTATCTGATCCTGACAGCTGTGGCTGCCTTAATTACTACTGTTGCATCTCAACGCGTTTTGAAACTCAAAAAGCTGTTTCTGATTTTAGATGCCATTGGACTGGTTGTGTTCACAATACTTGGTTGTCAATTGGCAATTGATATGAATATGCCATCTATCATTGTGATTATATGCGGAATGATTACTGGCTGTGCCGGTGGCATTATGAGAGATTTGCTTTGTAACGATATCCCCTTAATTTTTCAAAAGGAAATATATGCTAGTGTTTCTTTGGTCACAGGTATTGTATTTGTTTTAGGATTATACCTTATTCCTACTCCATATCATTATGCTACGGTACTGGCTTTTTTTATAGGCTTGGTTTTTAGATTACTGGCAGTGCATTATGACTGGTCCCTTCCTAAGTTTATTTTTAGGGACGAAAATAAAGAAGAGTAATGTTTAAATAATCTGGACGCCCTGTCAGGTAATTAATACTTCTGAGTTATTATTCTATACTTTTTGCCGGGAGCATTATCTTTTGTCGATTGATTTAAAGATCGCGATAGAGACTGTCTCGTCCTAGATTTGCTGGTCGTTTTTCGTGATCCATTATTACTTTCCGTGTACGCGGCAGCTTCCGCCAGTTGCAGGAAGTCCATCGTAACCTCCAGGGTATTTGTCAAGATATTTGTTGTGATTGTTACCTGAGGAGATTCTAGCGATATGTTCATGTTGTTCAGTTTTGCTCTTAATGTCGAGTCCGCTTGCTTTTATTTTCTAGAACTTGTAGTTTGGTAGCTGACAGCTTTTTGTGGTCACTTAGCTACATGATTGACTAATTTATATGACTAATAGGCTTACGGCTATTAATTCAGGATCCATGTAGAGATACTATCATTAAATATAGATTACTCAAAGAAGGAAATCCCAATAGAAATCACCTAACCCCACCTCATATCATGGAAAGTCTGCAAACAATTAAAAGCATTGACATGGTCGACATCCAGTCTAAAGCTATTGAACTACGCCGAACTGGTAATTTTGAAAAAATGCTATCAACAGATGAGATCTTTAAATTGATAGATGTACACTGTCCCTATTATGCCCTGAAAGAAGTCCGTGTGGATGCAAATAATTTTGCTATCGCAAGAATAGACATTGAGCAGTCTTTAGGAGATGAAATTCTTCCGGTCACAGTATCAGAGACTTGCAGGCACCTTGCCATCCTTGGGTCAGTTTGCTGCGCCATGGCTAACCCAGTAAAGCAAAAACACTACTACCTTGCCTATAGCGGGACTTATAAAAGAACAATTGAGAAGGAACATTATACTGGAAATGAATTAATTGCAACTGCTGAGTGCACCTCCTTTAATAAGAGAAAGGCAACTGCAAAGGCTTGTTTTTTAGATGAGCAAAATCAACTTATAGGTGGAATAGAAGTCAGTTTTCATGTTATTCCCCAGGCGATCTTCGAACGGCTTTATTATAATTTTTATAAAGCATCACCAGATTTTGGGATGAAAAACCCATATCTTAAAAAAAATCCGCTTTTTGATATTAAATTCTCTGATTCCTCAGCTTCGGCCACTTTAGGTAAAGTACAGGATGATTTTTGTACGGGCCATTTTCCTCACTTCCCGGCTATGCCAGTGGCGATACTAATGAGCTCTCTTCTGGATCTGGCTACAATTTACATTCATCATGTAACCTGTGATCGCTCATTAAAAATGGCAATCAGGGAAGTTACTTTGTTGGCTGATAACATTGGGTTTTCAGGAGAAGAAGTAATGGTACATGTTAACCAAGAGACTTGTTTGGATAATCGGTTTAGGCTTCGTTGTACCGCAACATTAACTGATGGTAAAAGCATAGGGGATATAACAGCGATTATAGAAGCCATTAGAAATGACTGAAGTCCATTTACTATTTACTCCATTTTCATTTGTTCCCTTTTTGAAAGATGCCGGGCATTTGCGTTTCCAGCAGCTCATCAATTTAAGAATAGCGAAGTGGATCTTAGTGCTGAGGCAAAATGGTGAAATCATTGATGAAGTGGAGCAGTCAGTAAGATTGGCAATAAAGCTTTTAGGAACATCTGCAAATTCAGATACTGAAGCTTTTTTAAAAGAGAGAAGTGGAAGCGTCATCAGAGTTCCAGGAAAACAGAATTTACGAATATACATGCGGAAATGAATCTGCTGCTCTTCATTTTGATACCATTCATGGGGTCAAAGGGGAGATGTATACAGCCAGAGAAAAAATGAAAAAGGATAACGCTTGTTTTAGAAAATTACCGCATGCCTATGTAGCTATAACCCGGGCAACAGATTTCTTTTCTCTATCGTTCAACTCCATTCGGTTTTCAGCTGACCATAAAGCATATTTCGAGGGTAAAAACAATGGATGGGAGATTGTCTATTTGTAATCTCCCGGGGAACTTGAATAAATATCTATTAGACCAAACCGGTACTAATCTTTAGAAAAAAGCGATATCAATCACCTGCAAAAATGCTCTTCCCATTTTTATATCGGAGTACATAACCTTTCCATTGAAATAACTCATAACGTCCATCGGTCCATATATATCCACCTTCACTACCTTTTCTTTTTAATATTAGTCCAGTTTTTGTTTCAGGAAGAAATAGCTCAGCAAGGGACTGATTTTTATTAAATACAATAAAGGCAGGATTCTTAGCAATTTTATCTGATAACGGGTCCAGTTTTACATCTGCCTGCCCTTGAGCCATAATTTGCCTGTTCATTGTTGACCAAAAAAGGCCAGGACTTAGCGCCTTATTTTCGCTGTAGCTACCTAAAATATCCGCCCGTGTTCGGACACTATCTTTAGGGTCTATTCCGGTAAGAATATTACCAGTCATTTGCTTTTTGTCAGGGCCCAATTCACTAAGCTTGTTATCTATTGGCCGATAATAAAATGGTGCTGGCTGCTGTCCTTTCATTACGTATATGGTTCCCAATTCATCGGAGTTTTCTGCATTGAAAGTGCCGTGGTCGACATACGGCATCACAGCCCTTCCGTTGGAATCAACCCCTTCCCCATAGTCTACTTTATAAACAAAAGTCCCTTCATCTTTTCCATCTATCATTGTTAAAGCCATTGACCCCACCGCAGGCCGGTCATATTTTGTCGCGAAAACACCTCGGTATATATAAGTTGTATCAATTGATTGGTGAGAAACAACAGGGATCGAATCCCTAACTTTTATTTGAGTTTTTTTACTTTCCTGATTGCAGGCTAAAAACATACTTGTAGAGGTCAACAAAACTAAAAAGGTTTTTTTTTTCATTTTTGAGAGATTAAAAATTGTTTGATTCATAAGTTAAGGATTTATAGATTTTGAGCTAATGAAGTTTAACGCATAAAATTATCGTATATAACTATACAGCAATAAAAATGATAAATCAATATAAAAATTGGTTTAAACGCACTTGTAATCGTGTTCTGCGTATTCTTTCCTGAAACATGAGGGAATTCGTTACTTGAAAAGTAGTAGAAAAGCTGCATATCTTTAATTTTATTTTCGATTATAAATCGGATTCTCATTAAGCACGATACTATAATCTGTTATCCACGTGCCTGATACATCCACATATAATATGTTCGGAAAACTTGCTTTATTGATAAGCCCTTCGTTCAGCCATTTATTTAAACTCTCTGCTAATACCTGGTTACCAGTTCGCGCGAGTTCAATAATGCTTTTGTTCTTTTTTATCGAATTTAAGAGCAGTTTAGCACCGTCCATCAGTGGATTAGACTTGGGGGATTGAAAATCATTGCATACGAAGGCGGCTTCCTGACCTGCTTCAGTCAATTGCCAGTCTAGTCGGACAAGGTCATTGGTGTTGACAGAATCTTTTATGTTGCTAAAGAAGGATTCCTGAACCTTCAATAATCTGTTCAAATCATTACTAGCTGCGTAAGCTCTTTTATAATTAACAGGGGCTTGACTTTGTTTGACTAGTGTATTCAATATGATGCCCTTGTCTGGAAAAGAATAGTTTTCAAAAGTCACCATTACCTTACCCGATAAATCATTAAGGGTTATGTCTTTCAAAGGTTTCCCTTTGCTTTCAAAAAATAGGTCTTTACCTAGCCATTTTTCAATGGAATCAGCTTGCTGAGCGACCGGAATTTTTCGATCACAGAAATGACAAAAGCTAAGAATAACAAATTCTCTATTATTCTCTTTTAGAAACTGCTTCACAGATAGCAGTGCGCTGGAGAGTTTTTCACCATAACCACCGGCGATGGCATCTTCCATGCAGTCTGAAGGAGCATGTTTTGTATATAACTCACCTTTATGCATATCCAGTCTAAGGTCAAACATTCGAATGCCTGACTGAAGCTGTCCTCTTATATTCTGTACCTGTGTAAGTGTATTACATTCGTTAATAATACTCAGATTTTTACCTCCTGCCGAACTTAGAACCGACATTCCCGCATCATGAGAACCAGGAATAACAATATCTTTTAGTGTATAATCACCTTTTTTTGGTAGCAGGAAATCCTTAATCCAATGTGAAGGATTGTAAGGCTTAAATGAACCAAGTAGGAACTGTTTATCTAGTTTAGAGGCACCTATATAAAAGTTCCCGTTTTCATCCTTATTCATTAGGGGTATCCCAGGTGTGGCTTGATAATAAGGAAGAGGTGCATACTCGTCACGCAATGAACCTTGACTGATAATACCATAATACCATTTGCTATCTTTATCATTCCGCTTCCATACTAGTAGCTGGCTGTCAGGATCATCTAAAGATAAAATTCCGGCGATTTGATAAACCTCGGTAGAGATTGTACTATATGATTGATTTACCGCAAGATTACTATCCAGGTTAAAGGTAGTACAAAGAAGATTTCTATGCTTTTGTTCTTTCCAAAAAACTTTTATGGTGTGGCCTATTCCCGGAACTGCAGAACAAAATTCTATGTTCTTTGATTTGGCAACATCAAAACTTTTCTCTACTGAAAGCGTAAGATCCATATTCACGTTAATTACTAAAATGCCCGTATTTTTTGTTTTAGAATTTACTATACCTAGTACTATATGACTATCGATTTCAATAGCTGATAAGAGTTGTGAAGACGCAGAATTAGGTAAAATAAGTGGCTTCCCAGCCTGTCCACCAGATAATATAGTATACTGAATACTGCCATTTTGATCATTCCACAGCAAATATTTTTTCCCCCGTAGAGAAGAAAATATCGGACGACCACTAGCTTGGCCTACCACTGTTGGAGACTGCATCACTTTAGTCGAAAGGTCATACGAGCCAATTTGGAAGTCTGAAGAAATGCCTTCTCCGTACCAAGCTAAATAGGCTTTTTGATCTTGGATTTTCATAGCGACAACATTCCCACTGGTTTTTGAGTCAAGTTGTGAAGGAGGCTGTAAGAAAATACCCTGGGCCATAGCGTAAATCGATGACACTAATAAAAGATAGGTACATAGTAGTCTTTTAATCATTGCATATCAACCTAATGTATTAAAATATAAATTCGAACAATCTGCTAGAGGTTAAAAATATAACCAAATAAGACACCTGCTGAAAAGTATTGGGCATTTGTAGTACTTGAAAAACCCTGAAGCTGATTTTCTTCATTTGGAGTATCAAAATTTAAAGGTTGGACAAAGCTGCTTGTCGAACCGTAAGATAACAATAAACCCGCATGGAGGTTTCCTTTTCTTCGTTTGACATTGATTCCAAATTGACCATGATAGGTATTCCAGGTAGCAGTATTGGGATGGTGACCATTAAAATCACTATTGAACGAAACGCCGTTGTCATCATAATTGAAATCTGTCCTGAATGATGCATATCCAATTAGTTTGGCACTTAAGGGTTGTTTAAATCCTATACTAAAATTAGTAACTGACTTACGCTGTTCATTGAATTGAAGCAATTCATTAGTCAAATTTCTATTAGATTCATTATCTGGTCGTACAAAAGTGGTATTTAGGGGGCTTACAATGTTGTATCGCCCAACTTTGGCAAAGTATTCTCCAGTTAGAAAAAACTCACCTCCGCTGCCAAAGTCAAATCCGTAACCTAGAGCAATACTGAAGGGATCTTTGTATTTTACAGGTAATCCAGTCTGCCTGGTATTTCCCAGAACGTTTAATATTAGCGGGGTACCTGGGACAGCATGTAAGTCATCGATGATTAAGTCGTTGGTAATCGTTCCATTTCCCTTTATATTCAGCCTAGGTGCGGTGATCAGTAAACCCAGGTGATGTGGCCCATGTTCGTAAGCAGCACCGAACTTAAAACGCACTCCGATGTTCCAATAATTAATCTGATAACTACTTTGCATATTAGTCATTGGTAATACCTGATTTTGTGTGTCGTCACTATTGATCAGGGCACGGGCACTATATTGTTCAGCATAATCCTGGCTTCTTAACTTTGCCTCGAGGGTAAGACCGATAGACCATTTTTCATCAAGCTTCACAGCAAGGCTACCGTTGGCGATTGTATTACTGATCTTGTTATGGGCAGAATATTGGCCAACAAAATTCTCTTCTCCAGGGCTATAAGAATTATCAAGTACGTTCATTTTTTTGTCGGATCTTTGGGTGACCTGGTAGTTGCTTACCGGATCATGAATTAAAGAATAGCCCAGTGCAATGGTTTTTTTGCCCTTAAAGAACAGGTTCCCTGATACCATCAGCGGGATGATTTGTACACCTGTTGATTTTAGATTTTTTCCTATGCCTACCCCATTTTTGATGTTGTAATGTCCAAGTTTATATACGCTGGTGGAGATACTGACCGAATTTTTAGGGTGCAGAGCCATCAAAGCAGGATTATAATAATACAATCCGCTATCTCTGTCATTGACTATTGTGGCTCCGGGAGTCAGTAGTCCCCCAGGTCCGAAACTTGAATGCCAGTAATTTGCATCCTGCGCCAATAGTTGTCCGCTAAAGATCAAACAAAAGCAGATGGTATAAAATGATCGATAGAAGTAAATCATAAAAATTAATTAAAATTTAAGAAAAAAGATTTGACTTAGTGTTAGGCATATCTTTTACTGGTAATTAAAATCTATAGGCTAATACAGCATTGATAATGCCTTTATAGCCAAAACCTGCATTTGCGGATATACTAATTTTATTACCAAAACTAACACCGATGGCATCTACCTGATATGCAAAATTATTTGTTTTATCTTTTTCGGTTCTGGCATCAGCTGTAGTAGAAATACGGCTATGGGCTAACCCCGCGCCAATTCCAGAGTGTAACCTAAAGCGTTCATCGTTGATATAATTATATTTTAGCTCCGCTAGGACAGCGTAAGAATTTGTTGCTATGCTTCCTGTTTTTGTTCCCCCTGATAAAACATCGTTACTTGCCCGCTCAAAAACAAATGTTCCGCCGAGTTCCAGTTTTTCAGTGATATACCCTCTGTATCCGGCGAAAATAGCTCCACTGTAACTGGAATTGGTAGTGGTGATTTGTCCGTTTGTAGCACTTGTAACAATGATATCGGCCAGTTCATTACCAATGGCGTCTGCAGAGGCAACACCGTAGCCCAAATAAATATGATTTCCTTTTTGCGCAAAGCTATTTTTCGAAGTAAAAATTAAGGATAAAGCAATAATACAAAGTAATTGTGTAGTTTTTTTCATAATAATTTTTCAAGAATGGAGGTAATAGATTGAATAAATTAGGAGTGAATATATAAATAATCTTACAATCAAAAGCTCTGAGATTCTCTTGCTCAGGTCTTAAATACTTCCATAATAGGCTTCATTCGTAAGAGAAAAGAGCTCCGGCTTTTTGTTGAATGAAGGGTGTTTTCATTTGTTTCGTCCTTCTTTAATTTAACATAATTGTTTCTCTTTTAGATTGAAATAGGAGAAACATTGACCATTTTCAAAATAGGAGGGTTTGTTTGTTTTTGATCAATTGAGGGCAGATTTGGCAAGTACAGGGATAGTAAAGCCAACGAAAATTTATTGGGATTGTGCGAGCTGTATTACCTGTAACAGAACACAAAGATAAACACCTATCAAGTGCTTAAATTCGTCAGAATGAGCTAAATGGACTAGAAAGAAAAAATGCAAAACAGAATTTAAGTCCCCCTGTACTATTTATGACATAGCATTGACTGCTGGACTTATGAGCAATATTAAACTGGACGTTTCGCAAATACAGCTCATGTTGATTTAATTGTAATTTGTATCGGTTTAATGAGGCGGTTCTTGTAGGGTTGAAAGATCTGTACATGATGACTGCTTGATAAAATATAATAGATACACGTTAGACCCGCAAATACGAAATACGTTATTCGATAACAGGATTTCCTTGCCTATAATTACTACTGCTATGATTACATTAAATGTAAACGAAAAATCATTTGAGATTGAAGCGTCTAAAGACATGCCCCTACTTTGGGCGTTGAGAGATCTGCTTGGTCTGACAGGTACCAAGTTTGGATGTGGTGTGGCCCAATGTGGCGCTTGCACTGTACATCTCGATGGCGAGGCGGTACGTTCATGTGTCACCAAAATTGAAAGGGCCGCCGGAAAGCGGATTACTACTATTGAGGGACTTTCTGCTGACAATGACCACCCTCTTCAAAAAGCATGGATTGAGTTTGATGTGCCGCAGTGCGGATATTGCCAATCTGGTCAGATCATGTCTGCCGCGGTACTCTTGAGGGAAAACCCTGCGCCCACTGATCAGGATATTGACGATGCTATGTCAGGTAATATTTGCAGATGCGGTACTTACCCAAGGATAAGAGCGGCTATACATCAGGCTGCGAAAATGCAACGGGAGGGCACGAAATCATGAACAGGCGTAATTTTATTCAATCCGGTGCTTTATTAGCTGGCGGATTGCTGATCTCTTTTAAGATACCAACAGCCAATAAAATGGCTGCTCTGGGTGAGGCTGCTGCAAGCGTTCCATTTTCTCCGAATGCCTTCTTAAATATTGGAACCGATAATTCCATCACGGTACTTCTCGCCCACGTTGAAATGGGGCAGGGTATCTGGACCACACTTCCCATGTTGCTTGCAGAAGAACTGGATGTTGCTCTTGATCAGATTACGGTGAGGCATGGAGGTGCAGACAAAGCATTCAACCATACGCTCTATGGCATACAGATCACCGGCGGCTCGTCAACTACCTGGTCTGAATTTGACCGTTACCGGAATGCAGGTGCAACTGCCAGAATGTTATTAACCCAGGCGGCGGCCAAGCGCTCGGGTGTTGCCATTCAGGACTGCAAAACCGAAAATGGTACTGTTACTGCCGGTGAAAAGAAATTTACTTATGGTGAACTGGCTGCCGATGCAGCGCTTTTGCCCGTTCCTGAAAACGTCAAATTGCGTGGTAAAGCAGATTGGAAATACATAGGAAAAAGCGTTAAGCGTCTGGATGCAGGTGTAAAAACCAATGGCAAGGCAATCTTTGGGATGGATATTCAATTTCCCGGTCTGCTAACGGCCGTTGTTGCACACTCGCCCGTATTTGGCGGCAAAGTTAAGTCCTTTGATGCCAGTAAAGCCAAAGCTGTAAGCGGCGTTCGACAGGTGGTTCAAATACCAACCGGTATTGCCATTATCGCTGATCACTATTATGCTGCCCAACAGGGTAAAAAAGCTTTACAGGTTATTTGGGAAAACGGTACAGCTGCCAGACTATCAACAACCAAACAAACCGCAGCCTATAAAAAGCTTGCAGCCACTGATGGATTTACCGCACAGAAAAAGGGTGATGCAGCCGCTGGGTTGTCAAAATCAGCAAAAATAATCAAAGCGGAATACGTATTTCCCTATCTGGCCCATGCACCCATGGAGCCGTTGAACTGCACGGTAAAAATAGATAAAGACAGTTGCGAGATCTGGTCGGGGACGCAATTGCCAGCTTTTGAACAAGCATCAGCAGCTAAAATATTGGGCTTAGCGCCTGAAAAGGTGAAGATTAACGTTCCGTTTTTAGGTGGTGGCTTTGGCAGAAGGGCAACACCGGGAACAGACTTTGTTTCTGAAGCGGTACATATTGCAAAAGCTTGTGGTAAACCTGTAAAAATGGTTTGGAGCCGGGAGGATGATATCAGAGGCGGATACTACCGACCCTTCTTTGTCCATAATGTAACCACAGGCCTTGACCGGAACGGTATGCCCATCGCATGGAAACATAACCTTGCAGGGCAATCCATAATGAAGGGTGCTGCCAACGTATTGGGAGAGCTTAAAAGCCCGATTGACGAAACCTCAGTTGAAGGCGTGAAAGGTTCCCCCTATCTGACCAGCGTACCGGATCATTTTGTTGGATTGCATAATACCGAGGAAGTGATACCCGTCCTTTGGTTCCGTTCTGTTGGACATACACATACAGCTTATGTCATGGAAACCATGATGGATGAGCTCGCGCATAATGCCGGACGAGATCCGGTTGAATACAGGCGAGGTTTCTTTAAAGAACATCCGCGGCACCTGGCGGCGCTGGATCTTGTTGCTGAAAAAGGCAACTGGAAAAAAGTATTACCTGCGGGTCGGTTTAAAGGTGTAGCAGTAGCTGAGGCATTTGGAAGTTATGTGGCTTCTATTGCAGAGATTAGTATTTTGAATGGACAGGTGAAAGTGCATAAGATAGACTGTGCCATCGATTGCGGATTAGCGGTCAACCCGGAAGGCGTTAAAGCCCAGACCGAAAGCGGGATCATCTTTGGTCTGACCATGGCCCTTTATGGACAAATTACCGTGGAGGATGGAAAACTGCAGCAAAATAACTTTTACGACTACAAGATTGCCCGTATGCATGAGTCTCCTGAAATAAATGTTTACATCGTTGAAAGTGATGGTAAAATGGGCGGAGTCGGAGAATGTTCCGTACCACCAACTGCACCGGCTATTGCTAATGCAATCTTCGCGGCAACCGGAAAACGGATTTATAATCTGCCGCTAATGAACTATAATCTTTCACAAAAAAAATAAGGAGGCCCAGATGATTAGCAACCTATTTAAGAAAATGACATCGAAAAAGTCCGGGATACTCATTGTTCTGGTCTTGATAACTACCTGCATATTTGCTGTTTCCTTTAACAATGAAGCACACCTCTCTAAAGTGCCTGTGTCGCCAAAAAAGGATAGCGTGGCCTCAGTAAAAGCATTTATGCAGGTTTACGCGGTACTAAAACACCCCCGGTGCATGAATTGTCATCCAGCTGGAGACATTCCTCTTCAGGGAGAAGATAGCCATCTCCACGCCATGCTGCCTAGGCGGGGTGTGGACGGAAAGGGTCTTTACGCTATGAAATGTAGCAATTGCCATCAACCGACCAACTCCCCTGGGCTACATACTCCTCCGGGGAATCCCAACTGGCACCTGCCACCTGCTGACATGAAGATGGTATTTGAGGGTAAGTCGCCAAGGGAGTTGGCGAAACAACTCCTCGATCCGGCTAAAAATAGTCATAAGACCAAGGAGCAGCTGATCGAACATGTGAGTTTTGACAAACTAGTGGTTGGCGGATGGGATCCTGGAGAGGGAAGAAAATTGCCCCCGGGAACCCACAAAGAGTTTGTCGCAAAATTCAAAACCTGGATTGAGACTGGGGCATACCTACCTTCGCCAAGTGCTCGAGCTACTGTCCAAAAAAGATAAGTTGGCAAGGTTTGATAACAATCAAACGGACAGTCTAGGTACACTATCTGAGTGAGCGTGGCTTATAAGAATTTTGCGATTTTGAAACCAAATTTATTTATTATATTTAGTTTACCACAAAAGACATTAACAGTATTTTTTGCCCCTGTCGGATGACAAGGGGTAATGCCTAAAACATTTATTCAATTAATTAGCTCTTAAACAGTAGAATATGATTCAACACCATCCCTCCCCATCGCGAAGTGTCACCGAAACGGTGATAGGTATGTTAGCCCTATTGGCTTTGTTATATGCACTATTTGACGTATTGAAATTGTTTTTTGGTATTTTTACTTTTGCGCTTATTTTCTATTCTTCTTTTTCTACAGTCTTTGAAAAATTAGCACGTTCACTTCTCCATCGTCGGAAAATTGCGGGGTTTATTTACTCGGTAGTGTTGATTGCGATTGTTGCTATGCCTTTTATTTTTATGGTTACCGCATTGGGTAAACATATAAAGGATATGGTCTCTTTTGTAGAGGAGGTCAAAACACACGGTATTCCGCCCCTGCCTGCACAGGTAACTCAGCTGCCCTATGCAGGCGACGGCATTGCTGATTTCTGGCATCATTTGCAGCAAAACCCAAAGGAAACTGTCTTTGGATATGAACATCAGATTAAAAATTTATTACATCACTTACTTACAGGTGGCATGGGGATTCTAGGGACCGGGATACAGCTTATTTTCGGCATTATTCTTTCCGCTATTTTTTTGGTTGGCGGAAAAGACATGTTATCTCCCTTTAGGTCCGCTTTGCAGCACCTGCTTGGCAAAAGGGATGGCCTTCTTTTGCTGGATGCAACCAACCATGCAATTAAAGGCGTCTCAATAGGAGTGATAGGAACTGCTTTTTTTGCTGCTGCTTTATCCTGGATTGGATTCACTATTGCCGGTATTCACTTTAAATTTCTGCTAACTGCACTGGTTTTTATATTGGTTTTGCTTCAAATGGGTCCGCTGTTTATATGGGTGCCATTGGTCATCTGGGTAAGTACACAGGGGCAAACAGGAACAACTATTTTTGTAGCGGTGTATGGGGTATGCCTCTTTGTTGCCGAGGCCTTGGTCAGACCAATATTGATTGCCAAGAGCGGAGGAAAACTTCCTTTTCTGGTGCTTTTCATTGGAGTAATAGGCGGGCTGACTGCATGGGGATTTACAGGTATGTTCAAAGGGGCAATCATTATGGCTGTCGGATATACCATTTTTAATTCCTGGCTGAAGAAAAAAGATCATCAATTGCTAGATAACTAATTTAGCATGAACGCGACACTCAAAAAAAAAATCAGACTTTTCATCCTAGCTTTCTTTGCAATTGTATTAGTATGCCTGGGGTTGCTATACTTTGTGGCTATTTACCGTTTTAAAGAAAGCGTTAAGTATATGGTCACAAAAGAAACAAATAATAGATACCGGTTTGATGCGGGTACAGCAGAACTTTCTTTATGGTCCAAGAGCCTTGTTCTGGAAAAATCAAGGTTGTTCAGCACAGACACTATAAAAACAAGCTCCTATTATGATGTTAAGATTTCCAGGCTGAAATTTTCTCTGGCATCATGGGGGGATCTTATTTTCAATAAAAAGGTGGTGGTTGACAGTCTTGAAATCATTGCGCCAGAAATTAAGGTCCAGGCATCTGGTCATCAGGTCGGTAAATCTAAAAATGTCTTTCGTCCTTCGGACATACTTACCTTTCTCGAGAAGACCCAAAAATATTTTAATCTAAGTAATCTATCTGTTCGGAGTGCTTCTTTCAGCTATAAACGAAATGATCAAAAGCCGATCCGGGTCCAGGACATCAATTTAGTGATCAGGAATTTTGTGAAGGTGAACAATGACGACCGGCATCTCTTTGGCTCTGACCAAATTTTTCTGTCCGTTGGAAAACAATACTTGGAACTGCCAGACCATAAATTAACAGTAGGCTTTAAGTCTTTAAAATTCAGTAGTGATAATCAATATTTTAATGTTGATTCCTTAACCGTGTATCAGCAAAATGAGAACCATACAGGAAAAATGAAATTTGTTGCAGATAGAT
>CAMLDJ010000046.1 GCA_946478755.1 uncultured Pedobacter sp.
GGCGCCCAGTCGCTTAACCCGAGATGAACTATATAGGCATGTCAGTATATTCAGCCTGCTGTCCGCACCGATGTTGATTGGCTGTCCTATTGAAAAGCTGGATGCATTTACCTTGAACCTGCTGACTAATGATGAAGTCATTGCGATTAACCAGGACCCCTTAGGAAAAGCTGGCCGCTTGCTACTGCATGAGGAGGGAATAGAGGTTTGGGTAAAACAACTGGAAGATGGTTCTTATGGCCTGGGCCTTTTCAACACCGACGGGTTTGGAAAGACACCGCAATCCTATTTCCGCTGGGGCGATGAAAAAGAAAAATCCTATACACTCGATTTTTCTAAGATTGGTTTGAAAGGAAAATGGCAGCTAAGAGATGTGTGGCGACAAAAATCTTTGGGCCAATATAGTGGGTCATTCCAAACAAATATTCGTCATCATGGGGTCGTGATGCTCAAGGTAACGCCCGCTAATTGAATGGACAGATTGAAGTCAGGATTGCTTCATATTCATTAAAAAACAAATAGATACAATGAAAAAAATAATCGTAATCGTATGGTGCTTAACCAGCTTTGCTTTACGCATAACAGCTCAGGATCAGCACGACTATAAAGTGCCTGCTATGCCCAACCCTGTGGTCCAAAAAGCAACTTTAGAAAGGGAATGGGCTGCCGCGCAAACTACGCCATCACAATTGGGTGTCAGGGATTGTTTCCTCTTTCTGATAGACGCACTGGATACCCATTTTCTAAAAGATGAACAAGTAGAATGGTTACTGAAAAAAGTACAAAAAAGGGCCGTAGCCAACCCGGCAGCAGGGAAAAGTTATGGTAATATTTATTGGGGCTGGCAGGAAACCGGCTTTGATGTGGGAGATGGCAATAATGTGCAGTTCTGTGTTCAGTATGGGATTTTGATGAAGTTGTTGTTCAATGACCGGCTTTCGAAAGCAGCGGCAAAAACACTCGACGAAATCTTTAGGCTGGCCAACAATGGTGTGCGCAACCAGGAAGTTCGGATTTCTTATGCCAATATTTATTTAATGAAGGTTTGGAATCTGCTGGCCCTGGGGCAGGTTTATCATGATCCCGGTATGATTGACGATGGACGGAGGCTTTTTGATTTGTGGCTGAGCCATGTTGCGAAATACGGTATCCGTGAATTTGATAGTCCGACCTACAGCGGTATAGACCTGGAATCTTTATTGCTCATCAGTACCTTTTCTGAGGACGCCGCTGTTAAAATTAAAGCGGAAGATGCCCTTAATTTTTTGATAACTGATCTAAGTGCTCATTATAACAAACGTGCAGGCCTGCTTGGCGGAGCCCATAGTCGCGATTACAACCGCGTATTTAGCCGCGATCTGCTCGAAGAAAAATATCTGAATCCATTGATGGGCAGTAAGAATAACAATACGCACCTGTTTAACCAGATTTGCCTATCGGCCCTGCAAAAACTAGGTTTATCCCGTCCTCAAAAAGAGCTGATGGATCGGAAGAACCGTTTCATTGTTCAACGTTGGGATAGCCTGGCCAATACCTATGCCTGCGATTTTGTCGGCAAAAAAGTCTCTCTCGCTTCATCCAACCAGACTTACAGTCCGGATGATAAACCATTTGTGATATACCTCAGCAGTTCCCGTATACCAGCCATGCCCAATATCGTGTATGTGATGGAAGGCCGTGATGACCATTATGGTACCTGGGCTTCAACAGGCATGGGAGAAAAAATGAAAAGCCGCATGCCTGCCAATTATCCTGTAAATGGAGGCTGGAATAAAACCAGGCACCTGATGCCATTCCTGCAGTCTGCCCAAAATAAAGGTGAATTTGTGATGTTGGTTGCGGGAGAGAAAGATCACAACTGTCTGAACGACTACCTGAATTCAACCATCATTTTGCCCAATGTCTTCGATGAAATCTGGATGGGCGACAAGAAAATAAGCCTGCCCAAAGCTGGTAGTAAAATTGAGCTGGACGATACCAAAACGTTCTTCGCAAAATTTGAAGACGTCGTCATTGCCTTTCGTTTCCTATGGGATGATGCTGGAAAAGACGCACGCGCATCGCTTCACAACGACGGTTTTGTTTACCAATCTTCCAGAGAACAATTTCAACTGATGCACAACAAAACAATGCGCCTGACGCTACGTCATTCCAACAATCGCAAAGCAGCCATCGCGATGTGGTGGAAGACAGAAGAAGGGATAAAGACAGCTGCTCAGTTTTCTAAATTCAGGAAGAAAGTACTGACTGCGCCAATTATCCTAACTGCACAGGATGGAATAGTAGAAGTTGCGGTCATGACCGCGGAAGGCAAGCTGGGGCTAAAGGCAGATCTGCCAAATAAAAAACGACTGGCTTATTACAATCCTTCGCCTATGCCTGCAAACTTTTTATTCCAGGTAGATGGAGTGGAAATTGGCAAGCCTATCATGGAAAAATATAAAAGCACTAAATAAACGACTATGAAAAGAAGAGACTTTATGAAGACCGGTTCATCGGCATTGGCGATTATTGCAGGCTATTCGATTTTACCATCCAATGTATTCGGAAAATCACTTGGCCACATCGCACCAAGCGATAAGGTAAACCTGGCCTGCTGCGGTATTGGCCACAGAGGTGGCGAACTACTCAATTCCTTGTATAAAACAGGCTTGGTCAATATTGTGGCCTTGTGTGATGTGGATATGGGTGCCCCGCATACGCTGGAAAACATGCAGAAATTTCCGGATGCAAAACGGTATAAGGACTTCAGGGAAATGTTTGATAAGATGGGCAAGAGCTTTGACGCTGTTTGTATCGGGGTGCCAGACTTTTCACATTTCCCAATAGCGATGCTGGCCATGAATCAGGGAAAAAATGTGTACGTGGAAAAACCAATGGCACACACCTTTAACGAGGTGGAGCTGATGATGAAAGCAGAAAAAAAGTACAAGGTGAAGTGCCAGATGGGGAACCAGGGCCATTCAGGTGAAAATTATTTTCAGTTTAAAGCGTGGACAGAGGCAGGTATCATTAAAGATGTGACCGCGATCACTGCCTTCATGAACAATGGTCGCCGATGGCATGGCATGATGGCTTCCAGTTTCTTGCCCGCGCAACCCGTTCCCGAGACCCTTGACTGGGACAAATGGCTCACTACCGCGGCCTTTAAGGATTATAATAAAGGTTATATCAATGGTGATTGGCGTTCCTGGTTTGAATTTGGCAATGGCGCTTTGGGCGACTGGGGTGCACATATCATTGATACGGCACATCAGTTTTTACACCTCGGTTTACCTACCGAGGTAAATCCAATTAAGATGGAGGGGCACAGTACATTTTTATTTCCACAGGGCTCTACTTTATTATTCAAGTTTCCAAAGCGCAAGGGGATGCCGGCCTGTGATATTACCTGGTACGATGGCTATAATAACCGCCCCGAATTACCTGAAGGGTTCGGCGAATATGTAAGAGCAAAAAACATTCCGCCACCTACAGCCGGAGCCGCCAATACAAAGCGTTATCCCGGAAAAATAATTTACTCCAAAACATTAACTTTTAAAGGAGGCTCACACGGTTCAGCACTGGAAATATTTCCGGCAGAAAGCGCGAAGGAAATGGAGTCGATGCTCCCAGTTGTACCAGCAAGTCCGTCAGATCATTTCGCCAATTTCCTGCTGGCCTGCAAAGGTGAGGAAGAATGCCGTTCTTCTTTTGATATTGCCGGCCCTTTATGCCAGGTGATGGCATTGGGTGTGTTGGCGCAGCGCTTAAATACAAGGCTTGTTTTTAATGCACATAAAAAACAGATCACCAATAGTGCTATCGGTAACGAATTGCTGACCGGGCCTCCACCAAGAACGGGTTGGGAACAGTTTTATAAAATGTGAAAACATTGCTGAAAGCTATAATGCTGGAATATTTAAATCAAATTATTTTGCTGATGAAACCATCATAAGCATACCGCTTACAAACAGCAATGAAAGCTTATGATAGCTTCAGAACAGATAAAAAACAAAAATATAATGATGAAACCTGCATAAGCTTACCGGTTACAAAATAGAATGAATAAGTGTTGCAAGCTTCATTACCATTAAAAAACAAATTATATTCCAATGAAAATTTTTTTTTGCTCGTGGATGATACCCTTGATGGTCCTTATTTCTGCTCCTGTTTTTTCCCAATCATGGGTTGATGCGGTAGATCGTCATGGCCGGGATATATACATGCCAGCTGATCAATACAAATGGGACTGGGGCCAGGCCACTTTTTTAAATGCGCTGATCCACTTATATAACAGCTCAGATGAAGTAAGGAAAAAGACATACTTCGATTACATTAAGCGGGCCATGGATGCCACTTATACGGTTGCAAACGGTAAGCATCCAAATGCGGTAGCCTCGGCTCATGGCATGGCATTTCTTGCCCGGATAACGGGCGAAAAAAAATACCTTGATAAATGCAATGAGATTTATGCAGACTATCTGAAAATTCCCCGGGCAGCCAATCGTGGGGTTTCTCACCGCGCAGAAACCGTAGAATTATGGGATGATACCGTGTACATGTTAAACATGTTTTTACTGGAAATGTACCGGTTAACGGGGGATGAAAAATATGTTGCTGATTTTGTTGAGCAATTTAAGGCACACCAGGAAAAACTGGCTGATGCTAAATCCGGTTTATGGGTGCATGGCTGGGATGCAGACCAGGTCAATTATAACGATGGCTGCAGCATCATGGGCTGGCCGGATAGCCGTACCAGGAAGAGTAGCGAAATTTGGGCTCGTGGAAACGGGTGGATAGGCATGGCCCTTTCCGACGCGTTGAATACCATATCCAAAAAATCAAAGTATTGGAAGCCATTGAAAAATGCGTTTATACATTATGTTGAAGCCATTGTGCCGCTGCAAGATCTGGAATCTGGCCATTGGTATCAATTGGTGACCCTGTTAAATGAGCCAAAAAATTTCCTGGAAAGTTCTGCTACTGCGATGTTCGCCTATACCATTACCATGGGGCTGAAAATGAAAATCCTGGACGCTAAGAAATACCGTCTTATAGCGGACCAGTCCTACCAGGGTATCATCAAAAATAGTCTCAGAGATGCTGGTAACGGCTATCTGGTGCCGGCAAGGGTGTCAGGGGGCACCTGTGTGGGCGATGAAAACTATTACCTCAACCGCAAAATAACAGAGGGTACTGGTTTTGGCTATGGCTCATTCATCATGTTTGGCCTGGCCTATGAACAGTATAAAGGTATGCGTAACTAAATCAGGTTTGTGTTTTCCCAGCTGCGATAGAACGCGGATGATGGTTACCGGACACCTATTTTTAAGAATGATTAAAACTTAAAAAATGAATAAGAGAAAATTTCGTTCACTAAGTGCAGCTGTTGTCGGCTTAGTAACCATGTCATGTACCGCAGGTGCATATGCCCAATCAACTGGCTGGAAAGATTTATTTGATGGAAAAACATTGAATGGATGGCACCAGCTAAATGGCAAGGCAAAATACGAAGTGGTTAATGGTACCATTGTAGGTACTACCGTTACCAGAGAGCCAAATTCTTTTTTGGCTACTAACGAAGCCTACGGAGACTTTATATTGGAACTGGAATTAAAAGTAGGTCATATGAATTCTGGCATTCAGTTCAGGAGTTTGTCAGATTCTGCGGATCACAATGGCAAGGTAAGGGGATACCAGGCAGAGGTAGATCCTTCAGACAGGGCCTGGTCGGGCGGTATTTTTGATGAGGGCCGCAGAGACTGGATGTACCAGACAGAAATGAACCCGGCTGCAAAGAAAGCATTTAAAAAAGATGGCTGGAACAAGTATAGAATAGAAGCCATTGGACCGGTGATCAGAACCTGGGTAAATGATGTAGCAGTTACCTACATGGTAGACGATATGACTGCTAAAGGATTTATCGCATTACAAGTGCATGGTGTTAAAGAGCGGGCAGGTGGTGCGCAAGTTCAATGGCGGAATATAAAAATACAGACTGGTGCAGCTATGAGGCCGAGGCCTTTGGATCTCTCTGTGCCGGTGGTCAATTATACGTTGAATACCATTTCACCATTGGAGCAGGCACAGGGCTTTAGTTTATTATTCAATGGAAAGGATCTGAGCGGATGGCGCGCAGTTTTAAAACAGAGCCCGCCCGAAAAGGGATGGGAAGTTGAAAATGGCGTATTGCACATTATGCCCGCGGATAGCACGGCAAGCCAGAAGTTTGGTGATCTGCTTAGCACAAACCAATACAAGGCATTTGAACTGAACTTCGATTTCAAATTAACAGAAGGTGCGAATTCAGGGCTGAAATATTTTGTGACGGAGTCGGAGAAGTCGGCACGGGCAGGTCTGGGATTGGAATACCAGGTATTAGATGATGCGCGCCATCCTGATGCAAAAATGGGCACTGGGGGCAACCGTACCATGAGCAGCTTATATGATCTGATTCCTGCCAGGAAGCTGGATGCGCGCTTTCAGAAAAAGATTGGTGAATGGAACCAGGCTAAGATCGTTGTTTATCCCAATAATTTAGTGCAGCATTGGTTAAATGGATTTAAGGTTGTGGAATACGAACGAGGAAGCAATAGCTATAAAGCCCTGGTCGCCCAAAGCAAATTTGCCCCGCATGAAGGCTTTGGTCTGGCAGAACAGGGGCCGATCCTGCTACAGGATCATGGTAATTCCGTGTATTATAAAAACATCAAGATAAGGAAATTGAACTAGTCTGGAATGTGGTATCCGAACGCAAAATGAAATGTTATTCGTATGTAGGAAAAAATTGTGTTATATGATGTTTTATTCTATCTTTGCGCCGTAGCAAACGAAGCTATGGAGAAGTTCATTTAAAATGTTAAAGAAAATAGGATTTATCATTTTAATATTGTTTCTTTGCAATCCCTTCGAAAAAAGGGGAAAAGATACCAAGTTCGGGGTGTAGCGTAGCCCGGTATCGCGCCACATTTGGGATGTGGAGGTCGTAGGTTCGAATCCTGCCACCCCGACTTCACAGGACAAATCAAATTTATTTTTGATTTGTCCTTTTTTATTTCCTTGTAACTCGTTGTCTTTCTGCCACATAAATCTCACAACTTCATTAACCCTAACAGTTCGAAGTGAGCCATTTTCTATCTCTAATTTGTCAGGACAAACAGCAGCAATAATTTCACGCTTTTTGTCTATATCAGCTATGTCATAAGCATAATCAAGCTTTAACAAATTCTCAATCCCTAATTTCAACAATTGCTCAATGTCGATCTTTTCAGAATTTAGTTTAGCCAACTGACTGTTAAGCCTGTCCATTTTTACGGCAGTTGTAGACTTCATGTTTCTGTAATCTTCAGGCTCTATCCTTTTCGCCATTAACAACTCAGCCAGATATTCTAGTTTCTCATTTAGTTCCTTAATGGATATACCAATTAATGTGTGTTTTCAATAGTAGTTGTTTTACATTATTGAACCTTGATGTCACACCAGTTTGTATCCAGTAATTAATAACCTCATTTTCGACACCATTATTACTCAAAACCTGTGCTAGCCTAACCAATTTATGCTGCAACGAAGATGGCGTCGCATCAAGCTCTTCGTAATTTTTATAGCGTTCTAGGATAATCAGAATTTGCGGAACGAATCTCTTGAAAACTTTAAAACGCGTTGAATCAGCAATCCAGTTTGCTAGATAGGAAAAGGAATTGATGAATTCCGGTTCAACTTGCAGCATAATCCTGTAGATCAAAATATTCAAAGCCTCTTGAGGTGCTCTATTTTCAACGACTGCCAAGTTAAGTTCGGCTAATACATTATTAACTACACCCTGATCTTTGCTCAAAAGTCCAAGGTGAATATCTTCATATTTACGTTTTTTATAGAATAGTTTTCTTGCTAATACCAGATTCTGTTCAAAATCAGGTTGTATGTGAAGAATCGATTGATATTTTTCCATAAATGTGACCATTTCCTCCAATACAGGCGTGAATGTTTGCATAAAGTCATCTGAATAATCCATCCTGGCAACCTCAGCAAGTGGAAATTTCATCTTTTCATATAATTTTAACACTTCATTTTTTGTCCAGGTTAAACCTCTTTTCTGTAATTTGGTTTTAGTCAAATTCATCAAGTTTAAATTGTCGAACATCCCATGGATAGTATTCCCAGTAATGCCTGTATACCAAAGTCTAGGGTGTTTCAGTAGGGCCTTTTTAACCATTTTGAAAACTTCTTTATTTTGTTCGCTGTAATAGATCACTAAACGCCAGACTCTTATATTTTTCACTTTGCTATAATCCACCTCCAATAGTTTAGCGGTAAGATTCCCACGCTGTTTAGGTGTCAAAAGATTCGCTAGGTTCGCCAAGACGAACATATTCGTATCAAAGTGAAGTGTGAGATTTTCGATCAATAAATCGAACCTGGCGGAGATTGCGGGTGGCAACTTAATGCCTTTCAATTTCGTTTTATAATATTGGTTTTGATTTAGTTGATACATGAAGCTAATGGCTTGCGCACTTTCTGTAAAGACATCTGGATTCAAGCAGTCACCAATGATTGTCAGGAGAACTTCAGTATCGTCCATATAAGTGATTGTTCGCGCAAATAAATCTGAGGTAGGTGATCTACGTTCAGAGAAGGCATTTGCTTCGAGCAAAAGATCTTTCCAGATTATCAATAGGTCCTTCTGCCAAATTTCAGGTTCTACAGCAATTAATGCTTCAGAGAGGAAGGTGTAGGTGTTTTCGCGAAACCAATGCGGGAACTGCCTTGAGTGTTGAATTAAGTTTGTGCAGATTTTCTGTAATTCGGTTGCGATTCCATTAGCTGATGCATATAATTTACCGATTCTTTTTAAAAATTTTTCATCTGAATATTGTAAACCGTAGAAAAGGAAAGCTTCGGGATAAAACTTAAACCCAGCTTCAACAACCATTAACCAGTTTTTGTTTTGAGTAAAAACCCTATGAGGAATGCACAATTGGAACCCGGAATTAATCAATAACATTAAATATTGTATAGAACTTCCTTCGGCTGGTTTCATCGACCAGAAATCCGGTTCTTCGGGAATTTCTCGCGCGCTCACTAGTGGTAGTGGATATGCCTGGATTTTTTTTTGCAGACCTTCGAAATTATCATATACCAAATCTATCCCAGCCTTCTTGTAGTTATCGATGATGGATAACACTTGTTTATCGATTTGACCCAAATCAGCAGACCCAACGTAGTTAAGCATTTGATATAGATACAAGGAATATTCAGCATTAAAGTTCTGTTTTTGTGAGATTCCTTTCTTCAACAGATCTTCAGCACCCAGCCGGTCAAATAGGCTAAGTAATCCTGCTTTTAGAAGGATTTCGTTTCCGGCAGGTATCCAATTCCCAAGGAATGTTTTTAGCTCATCAAATTTGTATGTGTATGCGAGGCAAAGCGCTTGATTGTATGATTTGTATGGTATTGGGTCAATGAATGGAATCGGTTTGCCTAAAAGTAACTGATGACGCTCAATCATTGGTTTCACCATCACTGCTGTTACTGGGTTTTCAAGACATTCAAGTATGTTTTTGTGGTCCAAAACAATTCCTATAGGTAGATGATAATCTTCTATGGCATAAAGTATTAGCTTTAGCAATTTCTCCCGATTCTGCGGATCATCATTGAAATTATTTTTTAGGGATATTCTTGCAAACGAAATCAACGTATTTTGAGTATTGGTGTCGTAAGCATCCAAGCTCGGAAGAACTAGATTCACCTCAAGCTCGTCCAGTTTTTCTACAATTGCAGTGAGTTGTAGAGGATCAATTGGCTTTCTGGTATCATAGAATGATGCGGTTTGCCAGGCTGTTTTCCTTGCAGAAGGTGCTAGAACGTCTTTCTTACTCACGGTCACATCTGTGTTGATATCTTGCGATAAGTATTTCAGAAATGATGTTAGAACTTCAAAATATTCATCTGGGTCGATTTCCGAATGAGTTTTTCTCTGGAGAAAATTAATAGCCTCAGGTGAACGGATAGCTATTCGCACTATTCGATTTTGTGCATAATGCAATCGAGCGGTGGCATCCAGTTCCTTTGTATCCATGTCAATTAAATACATGTAGTTTTTGCCCTTATGGTGTTTGCTTAAAGCTTCTGAAACCCAATCGACCCATTCTAAAAAATTTGGATCAGAACCTGAAAATCCTAGCAAACAAAATGACTCTCTCAATATTGAGACATTCATCAGTTGTCGAAAGGCAGAGTGTTTTGTTTCATAGTCTTTATAGTGGTCCTTGGAGATAACATATTGTGTTTTGGGATCTCCATCAAATCCAACCTGAAAAGACTTACGCTGATTTTCGTTTCTTAAAGTTCCATGTAACTTGATGAGATTACGTTTGTTGTTATTCTGAGCCAGATCAGCTCCCTTCAGAACAAGTTTGTAGCAGGATTTCCGAGCAGATATTTTGGTATTCAAATCTTCACTTGTTTCTAACTGCTGATTTGATATTTCTTTAAGTTCTTGACGTAACTTCTGATGTTTAATTAGGTTGTCATGATATTTACTCTTATTTTCATCACCTGGAACAGAATCCTCCTTGCCTGTTTCTAAAGATTCAATATTAGTGATTTCTTCTTCATATCGGCTGATATCAACCTTTAACCTCTGTAGATCATTTTCTTTCTTGAACAAAATAAGATCAAAGTTTTTATATTCAACTTCTAAAACAGAGATTTCTTCAGTAAGTGTTTCATAAAGGGTATGATCGACACATATATCAAGTAGATCATCATAGTTAGTGGTAAACAAGTTATTCCATGGGAGGGATACAACAGTCTTGTGCAAGCTTAATTTTTCGGTAGAAAGTAATTCTGTATGCTCTTTTGTTGTGAGTTGTATCGTATTGTCGGGAGTGAAACTAATAGTGGGAATACGCTCCTCTATATATGTGATAATTGATTCGGGCATTTCCTTTAATTCAATATACTTTGAAACCACCTCCAGGTATTTTTCTCGTTTTAATATTTTTTCAGCCTCAGTTCGATAATATTTATCTTTTGTCAATTTAGCCTCCGGCTCAGTTTGGCTTAAATATTTTTCATAAGCAGCCGAGATTTGATTGTCAAAAAGTTCAACGGTAAGATCAAAAAGCATTTCGTTCCAGTCAGGGAATAACTTGCTTACATTTTTGCTAAAACCAGATCCGACAAGTAAAGACATCTGATTCTCATAAAGTGCTTTTCGTAAATTTTCTATTTGTTCTGAAGTCGTTAATTCCATGTCGTTAATTTGTCTGCACGAGTGTATGCAAAATTGGTGATCAAAACAAACTGACCTTATAATTAAATGGATAGGAGGCAAGAAGCATTTTCGATAATTATGATTGTCGATGTTTATATATTTACAATTTGAGTGCAAAAAACTAATGTTAGTTATGTTCCACTTTGGTTATACTTGTATCTATGACACGGCAATCAAATTCATACGTTTATACCACACCGCGACACAATCGCTATTTAATTTTTGTTTCAGATTCGATTACAGAGGAAAATTTAAGGACATTATTTTCGGCGAGTCTTAGGATTTGGGGTGGGAGATACAATCCAATAATTCCGGTTAAAGATGGTGTAATATCTGAAGAGTGGCTTGCGATTGCAAGACATTATGATCCCGATTTCATTTATTATCACCCTGATGTTGATTTGGAGTACATCAAAAGCCTCCATGTTTTTGCCCCGGCTGAATATCAAGAGCTACGTAGAGATGGTAGATATCATTTGCCAGGTGTAAATGTACATAGCCTTTTACACGACACCATTCGTGGTGACAGCTATTTTAAAGGGCCATTGTCTGTTATGCAAAGTTCTGGTTTTTATAACTTAGAAATCCCTGCGAAGCATTTTTACTCACTTAATTTGGGACTCGCTGATCTGTTCTTAGGTGAAGACAAATATGTCATGAAGTATAAACAACTCAATATCGATAAGTCAAACTTCGAAAAGATCAATCGTAAGATCTATGAAACAGATCCCTTTTTCAAGTCAATGCTCTCTGCAATTTATCTAAATACAAACTATTACCGAAGCATAAGCACTACGAGCTTAGATAATTTTGAACTGGTCGTTTATGAGGAGGATAACTATTTTGACGATCTTCTCTATTTCTGGAATCGACAGTTATACATTGAACCAAATCACTATAGTTTGAGCCAGGTTGTAGTATCTTGTAGTGAATTGGATATCCTGCTGGAAACCAGTGATTTTGAAGCGCTGCTTGCTGCCTTGGATAAGAAATGGAAAACCAAGGTCACGTCTTTGACGCTAAATTTATCAAAATTGAAGGAAATCAGAGACAAAGTTCAATCAAAGTGCAAATCCGTTTCGATCAGCCATTACGCAATTAGCGATTTCCCGTTCAAGGTGGATAATTGCTATAGTACTAAACTGATCAACTTTAAGGCAAGCAAGAACGTGATTTTGGGTCAGAAAGGATATTTGAAGTTCCCCGAACTCAATCTGAACACAAACTTTAAATCCTTTGATGGATCATACGTCATTGATCTTGCGATTGAGCGAGAGGGAGAATCACAAAAACGAATGATCAAGTTCCCATATTATACTTCACTTTTTCATTTGGTTTGCAGGACAGATTGCAGAATTAACAAAGACCATAATGTTAGCGTTTTTGTTGATCAGGAGCAAATAGGCATAGAAATCAGAATTCCCAGTGATGCAGATATCTTTCAAAGTCTGCTTGCTTACAGGTCCATTCAGAAAGAACATATTAAAATGCCGTTGGAACGCTCATATCTCAGCGCTGCCGGTCAGAAACTTTCTGCTTTAGTTAGGTTGTTTGACAACGATTGGGCTAATGTCGCTTCTTTTTTAGAAGAAAAGTTTTGGATCGATATATTCAGAAGCCATTCTGATCTTGGAAAAAATAGCATCACGTCTGGAAAGGGAACATTTAGTTTCAGGGATGTGTTTGATGAAAGGAAAGGTTTGTATAAAAAACATTCATATGTTTTGCAAAAAGGAAGACTGCCAGAAGAAGGAGATATGAAAGAGGACCCGGCATTGGCAGAAAGAAATCTAGAGCGTTACCTTGAAGATGATAATGAATACCATCTGACTCGTGACCTCCAGTATTTGGTGGAAACTAACGGCCTTTTCATCGGAATGAAAGTTAAATGCCATCATTGTGGCTCAAAAAAATGGTATTCTCTTGAGGAACTTAATGCAAAAATAGCATGCAAAGGCTGTTATAATGAAGCAATACCTCATATTGAATCTCCCCTTTATTACCGTGTTAGTGATGTGATCAGGAATAATCTAGTTAGTGATTATTCCTCAGATAAAAATGAATTTGATGGTAATTATTTTGTTCTAAGAGCGCTTATCTCTCTGCGTAATGATCATAAGTGGTGCAGGTCTAGTTTCATATGGTCTCCTCCGATGGAAATTAGAATCGCTGGCAAACATCCTCGTACTACCGATATTGATATTTTGGCCCTTCAGGATGGAAAATTGATAATGGGAGAAGTAAAGGCACGTGCTGGATTGTTTACAAAAAAGGATATAGACAACTTAATTTGGATAGGGAAGAATCTATTGCCGGATGTCATTATACTTGCTTATCAATCCGGAAGATTGGGCGAACAAATTCAAAAAATTAAAAATGCTATCGGTCGCCCTGAATGTGAGGTGATAGACTTCAAAATTGGTAATTCTTATTATAAATTCGGAGGCCTGTTCGGAATCGATGGTTCAATGGAAATTCAGGAGTAATTTATTACCCGAAAAAAATCATTTAAGTACTTCAAATACTTATACATGATCATGGCAATCAGAATTTACTTGAAAATCTTTATCCGATCACTGTCTCTCGGGAAGAACTAAAGCTGCCAATAACCTCAAATCATGCAGAAAAAGGTTCGAAATCTGCACAGGAAAGCGACTTTACAGGATAAGTCAAATTTATTTTTAATCTATCCTTTTTTATTTCCATGTAACTTGTTGTTTTTCTGTTAGATAATCTTCACGATTTTATTGATTCGAAGTCTTTGAAATGCGCACGTTTTCAATGTGCATTTTATCAGGGCATGAAGCTGCTAGCCGAAATGGTACATTCTATCGATTTTTCTTGGTAGGGTTGTTTGGATTATGGCCAAGTCAGGTAGGGATACCTGTTGTATTTTTGTTCCTTCTTCAAGCATTAGCGCCCGCTTACCGTCAATGTAGATGGCTTTGAACATGTCGCGGGTTTTGCCGCGGACAAGATCTTGCGGAATTGCACCAGGCTGGCCTTTTGCCACGATCAGTACTGAACCTTGAATGTTCTCAAAGAATTGGATCAGATTTCCCGTTTCATACATATCCAAAAATCCGGCTATCATATTTATTTGGCCACCTTCAGAACTTGTATCGAAGGTAAAACAGTTTTTGTGAGGGAATAATATGGTCAGTAGTGGCAGCTCGAAACTGGTCTGGGGATCAAAGAAAAACAGTATCGTCGATGATGGACCAACTTTATGCCCAATCCTGCACCTTACCACCAAACATTCTCCATCTAACCAGCCCACTGTGCTAAGTGTCACATCCTGAAAGTTCATCCTGAATTCTTGCCCTTCAATATCGGCCAGGTCTCCATCCTCGGGAAAATAGCTATTGAGTTCATTCCAATAACCAAGGATATTCCGGCTAGAGATGACTGGAATGTATTCTCCAGAAATATACTCAAAAACAACATTTTCCTTTAGTCCAGGAGACATACCAGCAGTACAGAATATCTTCCCCGATTTTTGTAGCCGTAGATAGTCGCCATGGCCACGGATAAGATTAGAAGTTATTATCTCTGAAAAATTCGCTATCGTCACACAAAGCTTATTCGTGAAAACATTGAGCAACACATCATTTCCCTCCTGTATCACAAGGATTTTCCAGATCTTATCATTCTTTTGTGCGTGGTAGAATTTTACCGGCTCCAAGTCTCCGCATGGATCCCATAACATGCAATCGAGCGCGTTGCATGCGACGACTATTTTCTTACCATTATAGGCCACAAGTTTGGCATCCTCAAAGTCGAGCCTATCCTGCCACGGAAGTTCAGCAAGCGGTTCATATGGGACACTAGGTGCGTTCAGGGTAATAGCAATGTTCTCAACCATTAACAGGAGCTCACCTGGTAGTTTTTTTGCAAGTTTTGCAGGACGTTTTTCCTCATAGAGATCCTCAGGTGCTAGCGAAAGAACAGATTTCAACGAATCCATAATGCGTTTCAGGTTCTCAAAGAAATAATCGTCTCCATCAAACTCCTCCAGCTTACCACCACGCTTTTTCCAATTGATCGCCTCATGGTAAAACTGGGTTAGGTGCCGACTGAAAAAATAGGGATGGATGACATTGGGATGACGTAGCTCAATATCGCGAAGCACTTCATCTGAGAACTTTTGCAGCGCTTCATACGCAAAGATGCCCATATTGATATATGCGATATTGTTCACCTTTTCGCTATCCTGCCAGCTTTTGTTCCACAGCTCGATATTTTCGTGAAGCTGGGCCACATTGATCATAGACCTGATGATCAGTTGCTTGTTCTTGAATTGTTGCTGCTTGTCGTTGATCAGCTTGTTATAGCTTTCTACTGCGTCCTGAAATATCTTCAACTGATCGTTGTCTAGCCAGTAATGCGGGGAACCGAGGTTTTCTCTAACAAATGCTTCCACGCCAGATTGAAGTTCGGTCTCGGGCTGGGTTGCTAAAATCCTGGATAGTCCTTCGAATGCCTTTGCTTTGCGTTTTTCGTAACGCTTGATGATGACATCCGCATTTGGATTAATGCCATTTATGAAATCAGGAAGGCCATCGTGCTCGGATCCATATGCCACCATATGCACGTTGCATTCCTGCATAAGTTCCTTTTGAGAGGTCGATCCGATCTCGCTGTCCTTGACTAAAAGATAATGTTCGCCGGTAATGTCCGGGAACCATTCTCTCATCAGTTTTAATAAGGTGGAAAAATCTTCGTCCATTACCCCATCCCTGCTACAGCCGATGAAAAGAAAAGTCCTATTCATCCAGAGTTCCTGCAAGATATGCTTGTACGCCAATGCCTCTTTCAACCGCTCATAGTCCTCTGCACTGAAAATAGCAGTATCAGGTCTTGTATAGATACCGTGAAGATGAAAAATGAAGGGTTTTGCAGTTTGTAGGCAACGATAAATTTCTTCATGCTGCTGCCAATCCAGCGCAAGATCGGTTTCTATATTACCCACGTTACGTAGCAAGTCGTCATAATTTGTGGTAGCAATTAGCGGTTGGCATAGGTTCTGGATACTTTCAATCAGTGCTTCTGATTTGACTTGGGGGCTCCCCAGGGTGTCTGAAAACCAATTCACATACGGTCTGTTTGGCGCATTGAGTAGCGTTTTTACAATGCTTGCTGCTTCGGTTAGCTTCCATTGTTTCAACAGTTCTCTTGCCTTGCCGATTACAGACTCATCAAGCGAGGCATCCTCAGCATAGTCCAGGCCACTGGCGACCAGGCCAGACCAACTTGGAAGTGCTGCTGTAGCGTAAGAAACACCCGCACCAACCACCGGTACAATCTTTCCCTCGGCAAGTTTGACTTTTAGTTTTTGTACATAATTGATCATAGAAAAACGTTAATTATCGCGGTAAATTAGTAAATTACTGGCAGACTTCTAAATTCTGAGTTATCATTCTACGAACCTTTGTAACACCCTGATGAACCAAATGATTTCTTTGCAAAATGCCCCCTGATCCGCGATACATTCCCCAACTGGCCAAGTAAAAACCAAGTTCAGGTGCATGGTCGGAAGTTTTTAATATACCATTGAAAGCATCCCGACATCTGTCCCAGCTATGGTAGCGGCTATATTTATCTGCTACGGCTATTTCTATGTATTTTTCAATAACTCCGATAATATCCTGTTTTGCTATCATGTCCATATCAAGTGAAATACTCTTCCTCACTTTCATTATTGCCACTCCCATCAGCAATGACATTGACACCGTTCAGGTCAAAATAACCGGGAGTGATATGTTGAGCAGAAAATTCAGTAGATTCAAAAAACTTTCTGGCACCGCTATATTCATCATAGGCAAACAGCAATATCTGAAGGTTCGCCATTTTGCCAATCCCAAGCACATGGTCAAGCGTTAGCTTGTGATCAGCGGCTAAATCCTGTGTAGTCTGATCAAAAACAGGTTTTTGAAAGTAATCGCAGTCAAAAGCCTTAATTTCAAAAACGGGTCTGACATTCCTGATCCCTAATCTGTTCACCGGTCTAACAATTGCCAGCTTATGATAAGCCAAGGAGCTAATCGGAATGTAGATTACCTCCCAGTTTCCCCGGATTTCCTTTCTAAGCCCCTTGATCCTGACCCTAACAACGACCTCAACATCAATCATGTTCCTGCGGCCGATGTTCTCAAATTTGAAACGGTACTTATATCCGGATGGATTTTCGATAGTAGGAATTTTACTGATTGAACCAGAGAACCGAATCTTTGGTGTGAGTACCCTGAAGGTATACCACCACACCGCGTAAGAAGCAGCAACCCCAGTTACAGTACTGATTACACCATCTATAAAGGTCATAAGCAAAAAAATCAAACGTTAATAGTAACTCTAAAATACGCTATTCTGGGACAAAAAGGTAATCTATACAGAGTCACTTCCTAATTAACATTTTATTTACGTTCTGGGAGCACTAAATTCGCCAATAACCTCAAATCATGCAGGAAAAGGTTCGAAATAAGTACAGGGAGGACGACTTAAAGACTATCAACAGTCGGTAAAACCCCTTAAATCGTATGATTTAGGGGGTTTTTTATTTTTACTACCCTCCGGTTTATTCAAGTAAAATCAAGATAAATTAGACCTATTCGGTGACCAATTTTAGTTTCTTACTTTTGGTCGCCAAAAACACTTTAAGTGACTGATATTCAATTAATTGATTAATTTATTTTGATGCCTTTTTTAGCTCTTTAATTCCGGTTTTCTGCTTTATTGTGAGACCCAATTTTAAAGACACTAAAAATGGTATCAAAAGGTGCTTTTTGGAACCATTAATTGATAAATATGAATACATTAAACAACAGCTTTGCGGTAACCTTTTTCATCAAAAGGTACAAAGCGAACAAAGACGGACTTTGCCCAATAGTAGCCCGTATTACCGTAAACGGTAAAAGACTGGAAATATATTTAAAACGTACTATTCACCCGGACAACTGGAATACCGCCAAAGGGACCATTCGCGGAACACGTGAAGAAGTGATCAAATTCAACCAGTATCTTGACCGTTTTAAAGCAACGATAGTAGCTGATTATCAGGATATGTTCCTGCAAAAGAAGCTTATTACAAAATTTCACTATGAAACATTTTCAGGGTAATCTTTTCGTCAGGGTTGTCCGCAACTATCCCTACGAATTCCCCGGAAGATAATGAGGCAATTTTCGCTGCGTTTTCACATCACCCGGTTTAATCAGCCTAGGGCATTGCAGATTGGAAGATTTCAAAACTCAATACTCGATGTAAGTAATAGTCATTTGCACCAATCCGGCCATCTCGGACAGATTCGGTGCGCCAAAATTAGCACCGGCATGAACACGTTCTTGCAAAAATCAACGTCGCGGATTTGCATGTTTATTTAATCATCATTAAGTTCGTACAAAATAGGAGTCCATCGAGCTGTTAATTAATTCTTCATTAATGAATCTATTTACTGTCATCCTAAACTGGGTGAAAACCATATCATGAGGCGTCAAGGAATTGTTTTAACTTATGAAGATTGGACTCGTTTTGTAGAGGGTGACGAACGCATCTTTAGTAAAATCTTTGATGAATATTACGATGTGATCTTTCAAAAGGTGTTTAGGTTTTGTCAGTGCAAGGAGGAAGCCGAAGAAATTACCCAAGAGGCGTTTATCAAGCTCTTTATCAATAAGACTAATATTCAGGATAGTGAAGGATTATTTCCTTATTTATATATTACAGCTAAACGGCTCGCCATTTCTTTCTACCGAAAAAAAGTGGTCAGGGAGGAGTATAGCGCTGAACTGATTAGAAATTGGAGCGAGAATGATCAGCCTTTCGAGTCTGCCTTAGATAATAAATATTTAAAAGATATCCTTAACAAAGTCCTGGATGAACTGCCTCCGCAACAACAGTTAGTTTACCGGATGAATAAGCTGGAAGATTATTCATATCAGGAGATAGCTGAAAAGATTGGTCTTTCCAAAAATACGGTAAGAAATCACTTGAGTTTAGCCTCTAAGTTTATCCGGGTTAGATTAGAAAAATTACTCTTCTTAGTTATTTTGATAAAAAATATTTTTTGATTGGTACATTATCTCGTTCTAAGCGTGTACTTAATAAAGACACACGATGGACAAGGATGAATTCAAGCGCCTGTTTAAACGATACCAACATAAACAATGTACTTCAGCTGAGTTAAAAAGCCTCCTTTCGTTCGTCGAAAGTGATGAGGCAATAAATGTTCTGGAAGATGTTTGGGAAGAAATACAGCGCGAAGAAAGCGAGCTTCACCCCCTTGTAAGCTCAGACAGCAAGCTAGTTTATCAAAATATACTAAAAGACAGCCGCTTCTCAACAACTGAACCAAAGTCGCTGTATACGCCTAAATGGTATCATAATAATCGTGTATGGCTGCAGGTAGCGGCTACAGTTGTTATTGTCTCCGGTATGTTCTGGTTAGTGGCAAAACAACAGTGGCCGGCATCGAAGAACCCAATAACCGTAAACCGGGCCATAGAAGTTGTAGTACCCGGACGTGAGCAGGCCAGGATCATTTTTGACGACGGAAGTTCCCTCGATCTGAACAAGATTGAAGGGGATACGGTAATAAAGCGCGAAGGAATTACTATAGTGAAAGAAAAAGACGGGTTAGTTCGTTATCGCGCTAGTGCGGCGGCCAACTATGATGGTAAGCCGAGATACAATACTATTATTACGCCAAAAGGTGGAGAATATCGTGTAGAACTGCCGGATGGTTCACATGTATGGCTTAATGCGCAAACTTCCCTGCGGTATCCTGTTAATTTCCATGGAAAAGTAAGACAAGTAGAATTAGACGGTGAAGCTTATTTCCAGGTGACCAAGTATTTACATAAAGGCCATCATTTACCATTTGTGATCCACACCGGCAATCAGAGACTGGAGGTAATGGGAACTGTCTTTAACATCAATAGTTTTAATAATATAACCACAACTCTCATAGAAGGAAAGGTAAAGTTGCAGGCTTTAAAAGGGAATGGCCAGCAGACGTTCCTTCTTCCAAATGAACAGTCGGTTTACCGAGAAGACTCTGGTAAATTTACTATCACTGAGGTTGACCCCCTTTATGCCACGTCCTGGAGAAACGGCAATTTTTCCTTCGACAAAGCAACAATCCATGAGGTGATGGGGAGTATCGGTCGTTGGTATGATGTAGATGTGGAATATAAAGGACGATTTGTGAATAATTATTTCTCGGGTACGATTTCCAAGTTTGAAGATATCGATAAACTGCTCGAAACCATTGCATTAACAGGTGGAGTTCACTTTAAACGGGAAGGAAGGAGGATAATAGTAAGGAAATAAATTTTTACTAAAAAAATTCAGGAGGGCGGCAACCACTCCTGAACTGTCGAAAAACGACCTCGATTGAAAATAGACGTGAAATCATTAATAATCAATCAATACAAATGTATAAAAAAAAATGCGGTGAGCGACTTCGTTCTAAATGGTGCGCTCTAAATAAAATATCAATTTTGATGAAGTTATCTTTGGTTATACCCTTGCTGCTGGCTGCAAATTTGCAGGTAAGCGCTTTTGTCTTCGGACAAACCATAACCATAAAGAAAAGCAATATTAGCTTAACTCAATTCCTCAAAGAAGTACAAAAACAAAGCGGGTATAATATATTTTACAATGAATCGCTTATGTCCGCCGGACAGCGTTTTGATGTAGCGTTTGAAAAGATACCCTTTCAATCAGCTTTACAGAATGTTCTGGACCGATATCAGCTGAATTATAAAATTGTTGACAAAAATATTATTTTAAGCAAAAAGGACATTTTTTTAAATGCCTATGTCTCGCAACACCCCATTAGCGGCAAAGTAGTGGATGAGCAGGGTAACCCACTCGCCGGTGTTACCGTCACTTCGCTGGCTGATGGTAGCCAAACGGTAACTAAAGAAGACGGTGGATTTAGTCTGCAACTCAAAGATGATGCTGCGACATTGCGTTTCTCAATGATCGGATTTACCACAAAAGAAGTGAGGGTTAGTAACGAGACTAACTTAGTGGTGCAGATGGAAATTGCTTTCGCACAAATGTCCGAAGTTGTTGTAGTGGGTTATGGTACACAAAAAAAGGAGCACTTAACAGGTGCAATTACCGTGGTGGACTCGAAATTACTGCAAAGCCGGCCTGCCGCTAACGTATCGTCCCTTTTGCAGGGTACTGTGCCTAACTTACAGGTTAAATTTTCAACTGGTCGCCCTGGGGCTACGGGAAACTTTAACATTCGGGGCATCAACTCCATCTCAAGCAATGCCTCACCTTTAGTGATCATTGATGGTTTTGAAGGGGATATTAACCGGATAAATCCCAATGATGTTGAATCCGTTACGGTATTGAAAGATGCATCCTCGGCGGCAGTGTATGGGGCCAGGGCATCATACGGCGTGATATTGGTAACCACTAAAAAAGGAGACAAGTCGCGTGCTGCAATTTCATATTCCGCACAAACGTCTGTGAGCGCACCGACTACTTCTACCGACTTTGAAACTAGGGGATACGACTGGGCTTTAATCACCGACCAGTTTTTTTCATCGTATTCGGGAACGCCGTACACGAGATATACTGAGGAGGATTACAAACAACTGTTCCTCCGGAGAGATGATAAAACTGAACATCCTGACCGACCATGGTTAACTATTCAGAACCGGGATGGCCGGGATAGTTACGTTTATTACGCCAACACCGACTGGTATCAACACCTGTTCAACACTCGTCGACCTATGCAGAGCCATAGCCTGAACATCAATGGAAGCTCTGAAAAGATTGATTACAATCTTTCCGGAAATTATTTCGACCAGGAAGGGATTTATCGCCAGAATCCCGATAATATTAAAACATATAACCTCCGGTCGAGGGTCAATTTCAAAGTAAAGTCATGGCTGGATATTAATACGAACTTATCTTATTTTACTTCTGCTTATAGTTTTCCGGGTTCAGGAAATGTAGAAAACGTTTTTAACAATTCAGCATTTCATGCGCCCGCCAGTTTTTTACCGGTAAATCCGGATGGAACTTCGGTGTATCAAACCAACCTTACCGCTTATAACCTGATGGATGGCCATGCGGCCCTGCTTAACTATGATAAACACCGCAATCTTGATAGAGTGAGTGAGTTTACGCCTACTATTGAAGCTGTTTTTAAACCGTTAAAAGGCCTCGATATCCGGACCAGTTACAGGTTCACTCATTATAACGATCAGGCGATGAACCGGTCGGTAAATATACCTTATTCAAAATTTCCGGGTGAAATACTTACCCTCACTTCGGGGATTGGTAATAACCGGTTGTTCGAATCTCAAATCAATCATCAGTACCAGGCTCTGAATGCCTACGCTACCTATAGTAAAACGATCAAGGAAAATCACGACTTTAAAGTGATGGTCGGATATAACTATGAAACTAAACGCCTCAAAGATATCAAGGTAGCCAGGAACGGTTTGTTAAGTAATGAATTAAGTGACTTTGAAATAGCAGCAGGCAGCGTGTCGGAAATCAACGGCGGACAAAACGAATACGCGCTGTTCGGGACATTTTACCGGGCCAACTATGTTTACAAAGACAAATATCTGTTTGAAGCAGGGGGACGCTATGACGGCACCACCAGGTTTGCAAAAGGCCGGCGCTACGGTTTCTTTCCATCTTTTTCAGCAGGTTGGCGCATGGACAAAGAAGAGTTTTTTCAAAACTGGAATCAGGATGTGCTGAACGGTTTTAAGATCAGAGCCACTTATGGTTCATTGGGCAACCAACAGGTAGGGTACTATGATTATATCCAAACAATAAATGCTGGTAATACTGTAAATTATTCTTTTGGCGAAGGTTCGCTCGCGCCAGTTGCCACCGAAAGTGCCCCAAATTCACCTTCTCTAACCTGGGAAACGGTGAACTCGGGTAATTTAGGCCTCGACATTGAGCTGCTTAAATCAAGACTAACCTTTACTGGTGATATTTATCAGCGTGAAACGATGAATATGCTTACCGCAGGAAAGGCCATTCCATCGTATTACGGTACAACTATTCCCAGAGAGAACGCTTCAGACCTGCTCACAAAGGGTTGGGAGATAAGCGTAACCTGGAATGACAAATTCAACCTGGCAGGTAAGAAATTTAGTTATTATCTGGGCGCTGGTTTAGGAGATAATACCTCCAAAATTACTCGGTTTGACAATCCGAATAATAACCTGGCTAGTTTTTACGAGGGGCAAAACCTGGGGGACATATGGGGTTATGTAGTTAACGGATATTTTTTAACTGACCAGGAAGCTGCAACTTATCCTGTTGACCAGCGGTCGGTTAATACCATTATCAACTCGTCTGCTAAGGACAGGGGATTATTTGCCGGCGATTTGAAATTTGAAGATCTGGATGGCAACAACGTTATTTCTACAGGATCCAATACCTTAGATAATCCGGGCGACCGAAAAGTGATCGGAAATTCACTGCCCCGTTATAATTTTAATTTCAATACCGGGGGCAGCTGGAATAACATCGACCTGTCTGTATTTGTGCAGGGAGTAGGTAAGCAGGACTGGTATCCCGGTCATGAGGCTACTGTGTTCTGGGGACCATATTCACGACCTTATGCTACGTTTCTTCCAAGGGATTTTATGGACGATGTATGGACTCCCGAAAATCCGAATGCTTATTTTCCGCGGCCCCGCGGGTTTATAGCATTAAGTAATGTCAACCGTTCCTTAGGTGTTGCCAATACAAAATACCTGCAAAGCTTGATGTATGCGCGTGTGAAAAATATCACTCTGGGTTACTCGCTGCCGGGAAAAGTTATTTCTAAAGTTGGCCTTTCGCGCCTCCGGATGTATGTGAGTGGCGAAAATTTGTTGACGTTTACCAAACTGCACAGTGACTACATTGATCCGGAACAGGCCTCTGCAGAAAACACCTACAATGTTTCAGCAAGCACAGCTAAAACCTATCCCTGGGCTAAAACATTCATGTTCGGTTTAGACGTAAGCTTTTAAAATTAATCACATGAAAAATAATAAGATATACATAATAATTTTATTGCTGGCGGGGTTCACGTCGTGTGAACGAGACATATTACCTGCATCGTCTTTATCGCCCGACATCTATTTCTCCACTGAAGAGGAATTGCGATTATATAGTAACAAATTTTACTTCGATATTTTACCGAGCGGGCCGGATATCTATAATGATATTGGCAATGCAATTATTGTTTCACCGTTAAATGCGGCGGTTTCCGGTCAACGCGCGGTACCAGCAACGGGTGATGGCTGGACATGGGCTCCTCTCCGGAGGATCAACTATTTTTTAGCGAATTCACATCACACCCCAGACATCAATGTACGTAATCAATACAATGCAGTAGCCAGGTTTTTCAGGGCTTATTTCTATTTTGAAAAGCTCAAAAGGTATGGTGATGTGCCATGGTTTAATACGGTTCTGAGCACAGAGGACGAATTGCTTTTTAAACCAAGAGATCCCCGGGAACTGATTGCCGACTCGATTGTACGGGATCTTGATTTTGCGATCAGCAATCTGTCAAAAACCAAATCAGTTTATAGGGTAAACAAATGGACCGCTTTGGCCCTGAAATCGAGGGTTGCCTTGTTTGAAGGAACGTTCCAAAAATACCACGGCCTGCCTAATTCGAATAAATATCTGACACTTTGTGTCCAGGCGTCAGAGCAATTGATGACTGAAGGAGGTTATTCTTTATACAAAACGGGAACTACACCATATCGTGATCTTTTTGCTAATACCAATGCTATTGCTCAGGAAGTTATCCTTGCCAGGGACTATAGCGAGTCGCTAGGGCTGTTTCATAACGTGCAAAATTATGAAAACGTAAGTTCTCTGGGTAAGCCAGGTCTTTCGAAAAATCTGGTAAACAGCTATCTCACCTCGTCGGGAGGAAGGTTTACAGATCTGCCGGATTACAATAAAAAAGAATTTACCGAAGAAACCCAAAACCGCGATCCCCGCCTGGCGCAAACCATCCGCAGTCCTGGTTACACGCGTGTTAACAGTACAACAAAGGTGGCTCCTAATTTAACTAGTGCCTCAACAGGTTATCATATAACCAAATATACAATGGAGCCCATCTACGATTCAAACGGAAAGAGCATCGCGGATATTCCTATTTTCCGGATTGCGGAAACTTATCTGAATTTTGCAGAAGCAAAGGCTGAAATGGGAACGTTGACACAAGCCGATCTTGATAAGTCTGTGAATTTGTTGCGTTCGAGAGTTGGCATGCCTGCCTTAAACATGGCTGCAGCAAATGCAAGTCCCGACCCGTATTTAAGCAGCCCAGATACCGGATATCCCAATGTCAGCGGGACCAATAAAGGCGTTATTCTCGAAATCAGAAGAGAGCGCAGCGTTGAACTGGTGATGGAAGGCTTCAGGTACTATGACGTTATCCGATGGAAAGTTGGCAGGCTTTTCGAAAAACCTTTCTTGGGTATGTATTTTAAAGGATTAGGGGCTTATGATCTCGACAATAACGGCACCCTGGATGTTCACCTATACGAAGGTACCAAGCCAACTTCAACTGCAAGCGTATTTCTAAAGGTTGGGACGGATGTGGTTTTAACGGAAGGCAACAAGGGAAATATTATCGTTAATGGTAACATTTCCAGAACATTCCGAGAGGATCGCGATTACTTTTATCCAATTCCTATTCAGGAAATCGATCTTTCAAACGGTGTTTTGAAACAAAACCCGAACTGGTAATGATGCTCCGGCTATAGTAATGGGGGTACTGCAAGTATCTCCAACCGAATAAGCAACATTCTTACTTAATATGTTAAACCCGGGCCTGTCCAGGTCCGGGTTAATAGCTGAGCAACCATCCCGGCAGTTGGAGCGACTATAGGGAATGCTATGAACGGAAAAATCGAATACAATTTAAATTATAATATGATAAAGACAACGGAGATGCCTTCGCTATATAGGCACCTGGAACAAATGACGACGTCGGAAATACTAACCAGCATTAACGATGAAGACGAAAAGGTGGCCGTAGCGGTACGTAAAGTTATTCCCACAGTGGAAGAATTGGTAGATACTATTGCTGAAAAAATGCAGCAGGGCGGACGGTTTTTTTATATCGGTGCGGGAACGAGCGGGCGGTTAGGCGTTTTAGACGCCAGTGAATGTCCGCCAACTTACGGTGTATCTGCAGACCTGGTGATCGGCATTATGGCGGGTGGGGATGCTGCTTTAAGATATGGGGTTGAGGATGCCGAAGATGATGAGGAACATGGATGGGCTGACCTTAAAGGGCATAACCCTACAAGCAATGATGTCGTAATAGGCATCGCAGCCAGCGGCACAACACCCTACGTAATAGGCGCTCTTAAAGGCGCTCAACAACTTGGTTTGACTACCGGCTGTATTACCTGCAATGAACAGTCGCCTGTGTCATCACATGCAGACTTCGCCATAGAAGTAATTGTAGGACCCGAGTTCGTGACAGGAAGTACACGAATGAAAAGTGGCACGGCTCAAAAAATGATCCTGAACATGATATCAACCGCTGTGATGATCAGACTTGGGCGGGTTTATGATAATAAAATGGTCAACATGCAGATCACCAATGAAAAGTTGCTGGACCGCGGCGTGAGAATGCTGATGGAGAATGGATGGCTTGCACAAAGTTATAATAACCAGCTGGCTTACCTACTGTTAATCCCTTGCTATCTGTACAATATCTATTATCTCTCAACCCATCATTCATTAAAACAACTTTTATAATGCTCAAGAAAATAATACTTGCCTGTTTATTAACGGTACCTAGCGTAATTACGGCTTATGCTCAGGCCACTCGCCCCATCCTGATCGAAACTAAAAATACGAGTCTTATACTTAATATAGGTAAAAAGGAAAGACTTTACCAGGCCTATTTCGGAAAAAAACTTGGAGAAGCTAATCAATTAGCAAACCTGCATCAGGCCTACATACCTGCGGGTACCGATGATTTTTTTGAGCCGGCTATCCGTGTGGTGCATGCCGACAGTAACAGCACGCTTGATCTGCGCTATAAGGATGTTAAAATCGAGCGCAAGGGTGGCATCACACATACGATCATTCTGATGAAAGATCCGCAGTATGCTATTGAGATCGCGCTACATTTTAAAGCCTATTACGATGATGATGTAATAAGCGCCTGGACAGAAGTT
>CAMLDJ010000047.1 GCA_946478755.1 uncultured Pedobacter sp.
GAAAGGGTAAACCGGAAACTCTTTGAGAACAACAAGATCAACCGTACGGCGGTGATCCGTAGCCAGAACGAGGTATCGAAAATAAACGCATCGCTTACGGCAGCTCAAAAAACAGAGGAATCTGCCCGTTATTATTTCAATTTTCTTTTGAACAGGCCATTAACGGATCCCATTCTTACCGACGATGTTCCATTACTGCCTGCCCAGGATAATCTATTGCTTAATGATGTGAATGGCCGCGAGGAACTGGCTAAGCTTGAGATTGCCAAAGGAATAAATAAAAACCTTACCGGCCTTGCCAAATCTTATCTCATACCTAAAGTTGGTACTTCGCTCGATCTGGGTTCGCAGTCCTTTGACTGGAAGTTTAACCAAAAAAGCAGATATTATCTGTTGGGCATTTCATTGGAATGGAACCTGTTCTCCTCAGGACGGAACAGTTATAAAATAAAACAGGCTATTGCCAGTGAACAGGCTGTATCGGCGCAGACCAATCATGTAACCCAGCAACTACTTACCGAACTGAATGTGCGTAGGGCAAATCTCCAAAGTGCTTCAGCGCAGTACCGGGCGGCCCAATCACAACTAAAAACCAGTCAGACCTATTATAATGACATGACCAAGCTCTATAAAGAGGGAATGGCCATTTATATAGAACTACTTGATGCCCAGAACCAATGGGTAGATGCCCAGCTTCAATCAAATATTGCCCTATTCGACACCTGGATATCGCTTACCGCTATCGAACGTGCCAACGCTAGTTTCAACATACAATAAATATCATGAACAAGACACAACTCACACTTATTGCACTTACATCACTATTGTTTGCCTGCAAAGAAAAACCGAAAAATACAAATCCCCTTGGCCAGCCAGATATTATCTCTGTAAAAGTTGCGCCCGTTTCCTCTTTTGGGGTAACAAATTCCATACAGGCTACTGGACTGGTAGGCACCGAAAATGAAGCGAATTATTCCTTCAAAATTGGTGGGGTAATCAGCAGTATCCTGGTAGATGAAGGACAGTTTTTTAAAAAGGGGCAATTGCTGGCCACCTTGAACACCACCGAGATTGCAGCCGGTCTGGCCCAAGCAAACCTTGGTGTAGATAAGAGATGCCGCCCTTTTATCGTCCGGTCTAGAGGCATCATAAGGGCCTATATAAATATGAGTATCCACAAAGTCTCCATTACCTGGATCACCGGCCGCCTTCTGATAACCGGGATTGTTGTTAAATCCCGAATTTCCATTTACCAATCTTGAGGGATCGTAATTTTTTACCCAGTCAGTAATCGCCGGTACATCGAAAGCGCCCCAGTTCTCATTAAAGGGTACCCAGGCAATAATTGAGGGTGAGTTGTAATGTTCATCCATTACCGCCTTGAGCTCCTTACGAAAAGCAGGGCGTACTTTTGCGGTATCCTCATTCTGGTACCAGATTGCGGGCATGTCCTGCCAAAGCAGCATGCCCAGTTTATCTGCCCAATAGTAAAAACGTTTCGGCTCAGTTTTCATATGTTTGCGGATGAGGTTGAAGCCAGCCTTTTTTGTAAATTCTAGATCAGATTTCAGCGCCTCCTCGGTGGGAGCGGTCAGAATTCCATCTGGCCAATAGCCCTGATCGAGAAGACCAACCTGCATGATGAACTTTCCGTTCAACAGCGGACGCATCACACCAGACACCTTACCCAACCTGATATCGCGCATACCGAAATAGCTCTTTACCTCATCAACGGTTTCACCGTTACGATCTTTGAGCGTGATTTTAAGATCATAAAGAAAAGGTTCATCAGGAGACCATAATTTTGGATTTGAAATTGGCAAATAAAAAGCCTTTCCGTTACTTCCCTGCCCTTGGGATACGATCTTATTGCCGTCAAGTGCTACCGCAGATATGACGGAGGAATTTGCATCGACAGTTACCTTAAGCCTGTTATTTTCCAGATCGGGCAATAGCTTGATATTTTTGATGTGACCTGCACCCAACGGTTCAAGCCATACGCTCTGCCAGATGCCCGAGCTGAAGGTATAATCACCCCGAGGTCCATTTTTGCCCGAAGGCATTCTGCCGTCATTGGAATCGTAAGCGGCAACGATTAACTCATTACTCCCTGGTTTTAGCAATGGGGTAATATCCAGCGAAAAGGCATCATAGCCGCCCGCATGAGACCCTGCCTTTTTTCCGTTAACGAAAATAGTTGCATCATGATCAACAGCCTCAAAATTGATTAAAATATTTTTACCCTTCCAGTTCTGTGGGATTTCGAAACGCCTCCGGTACCACATGTTAACTTCCTGATTGCGCTCAATACCCGAGATCACCGATTCAGGGCAGTATGGAACAAGTATCTGTTCAGATTTTCCAGCAAATGCAATCGGTATTTTCGGATTGAATGCATTAAGTTTATCTTTTCCACCGATATAATCCCATTTACCATTTAACGACTTCCATTCTCCACGTACCATTTGGGGCCGGGGATAATCGGGAAAAGGATTTTGGGCCGCCATCGCCTGCTCAGTCCATTTGGTAGGGAGTTTTGCAGTCTGGGCGCAAACATTCTCACCATATACCTGCAACAGTATTATCAGGAATAGAATTGGTAAACCTATATTTTTCATATTATCTGGAGATTTAAGGATCTTTGGTTTTAAGACACTAATATATTATTTTTCATTCATCTAAATCGATTTATTAAATATAAAAAACATAACAAGCATCTTTTTATAATGAAACTTTTTTTGAGCGGATTATAAAGTTCATTCCACCTGAAGCCATGTCCATAACATAAAAGGATGGGGTATCACGCAGTTTTTTTATGAACTGCTTGCATAATGTTACTTCGGTTTAGGGGGTATCAATATGACCAGGGAAATGCTCACAATCGCAAGGAGAAATTGCAGCTTATCTGATGCAATAATTTCTGTTTGCGTTGAATTTTTCAGGGAGGAATTATCTATTTAAGCCACGAAACCTGATATTATTTGTTCAGGTTCCGGAGCTTCGTCCTAATGTATTTCCCTGCCGGACTAAGCATTTCGGGCTTCCATCTTCCTTTTAGAGATGCACCAGGCATTAACAGCGCAGTTGTTTCTTTTTTATCGGTAATATTCCAGTTTGCCCAGCTCAGTTTATTTTTCTCCATCCAAGAAAACCATTTATTGGTTTTACTGGTATCGAATACACCATCGCCATTAGCCTCGCCAACACCCCACTCTGTTACAAAAATGGGTAGACCAGCAGAAATTGCATTATTGGCCCGCCTCATTAAAACTTCTTGATGGCTTGGTTCAGACGCATAAAAATGAAAAGAATAAGCAATGTTGCTGAATCCTTTGATTGGATCTTTGGCAACCACATCTATATCCTGATCCCAATGCGGGCTACCAACAACAATTACATTTTCAGCATCATATTTCCTGATCTCGGCAATTACCTGCACAGCATAATCCTTAACGGTTTGCCATGCTATTTTTTCTGGCTCATTAAATATCTCATAAATAATATTCGGTTTCCCGGCGTACCTTTTGGCCATTTTTGCAAAGAACATTTTTGATTGATCCAGATGTTCATCTGCATGGTGGTCGTGCCAGTCAATCAGTACATACAGATTTCTTTTAATGGCAGCATCGATCGTCTCGGTTATGAGCTTTTCCTGTCCAATGGGATCCTGCAGATAACCATTATCTGGCTGCACTGCCATAGACACACGCAATAAATTGATATTAAAATCAGATTTAAGCCAGTTTACAACATCTTGGTTATAATACTTTTTGCCTCCCCATATGCTCCACGACAAACTTATACCACGGAGCTGAGGTTCAATATTTTTTCGGTTTAAGATTTTTCCACCAACAACTTTTAAGGCACCGTTCCGCTCAACCCAGTTTACGTTTTGTGCAAGGGTAATGATGGTAGAAAAGGCAAAAACTGAAAGTAACATAACTCTTTTCATAAGGAAATTTATTTAATACGGCACATTGACGGTGTTTTATCGGCAAAAAGCTCAAAAATATCAGCTAGACTATTCTTGTGGCTATCCTGGAAACAATTTTACACGGAGATCCTGGTTAGAAGATCTATACACATCACAAACATGTACTCATTCCGTTTTATATTTAATTATTATTTATTTAACTCAAATTAACAGCAGTGTTAATCCTTTTATCGTATTATTTTAACCTGCAATAAGCTAAAAAAATACCATATCCGAACTAAATAAAATTAAAATAATCATTATCAACCTATTTTCATAGTCTACCCTCCACGAAGTAGGCGATTGAAAGAAATCAGTAAGTCAGCTTTTGGCCTTGCCATCCGGTACTGCGCAGAAATTGTTCCCAACTTAGACTGCTCTGGTTAACCTGGCGGCTCCATAACAAATCACGTTCCTTGCCGAAATAACCATAATCGACTGCATATTCTGCCATTCCTAAAATTTCCTTTACCAAAAGTTCATTTGTACCGAATTCAGGGAAATGGTGAAGCAGTGCTTCTTGTGTAAATGCGGAACTATAGCTGGCCTTTTTACCTGTGACCCGAATAAATGTATCTATCATTTCCCGGGGAGAAATAATGTCGCCGACAACAGGCAAAGATTTACCTGCATACTCATCTGGATTGGAAAATATCTCTAAAACCGCTGGCCCCGTAGCAGTAAGGGGATCAACAAATGGGGCACGAAAATCCTCAGGTAAATAAATCGGAAATACAAGGGTATCTCCAACCAATTTCGGAGGATAAAACTCCATTAGATTGGTGTAGAAGAAGGCCATGTAAATAAACGAGCTGGTGATGGGAAGCGTGCGGATATATGCTTCAATCATTGCTTTATCGGTAAAATGAGGCGCAAACTTTTTCCCGTTTGTAATTTTTTCCACATTTTCCAAACTACTAAAGATAATATGCTTAACTCCTGCCTCAACCGCTGCATCCGCTAATTGTTTACCCAGCTCCATTTCGTGGGTATCCGGCGGCACAATACTTGGTGTCATGATGAAAACGCCTTCCGATCCCCGGAATGCTTCAACGAAATCTTTCTTATACCCCAAATCAAGCGGCAAACTCAAGAGCTCAGCTCCCATTTCTCTCAAATTAAGTGCCTCTGGTGAATCTACACGGCGTGTAATGCCCCGTACACGATAACGCCCGCTCTGTAACAGCGTAAGTGCTGCACTACGTCCCTGTTTGCCCAAAACCCCAACGATTGTAATCAATGGCTTTTCTTTTTCGATTAACTTATTTGCTTTAAAATCTAGTCCCATTTATATTATTTTATTAACTATAAAAATTATAGTTGCAAAACTATCTATAGTAATATAAATTTGCAATAACTATCCAAAAGGATAGGTTAAAATAGTAGGATGAAAACAGAATGTATTAGCGATTACGTAAAACTAAAGGAGGAAATTTATCCTTGTACGGTTAGCCTTGCGATGAGCTTGGTGGGCGGCAAATGGAAGGCTGTTATTCTTTATCATTTAAAGGATAAATCAAAAAGGTACAATGAGCTCCGCAAAGACATACCATCTGTTACCGAAATGACATTGAGTCTGCAATTAAAGCAATTAGAAAAAGATGGTCTGGTGTCAAGAAAAGTTTACGGAGATAAACCGCCAATAAAAGTGATTTATTGCCTAACCGATTTTGGAAAAACATTCACGCCCATTTTAGAAGCGATTACAGCATGGGGTAACCAGATTGCTATGCAAGAAGGCGATTTTGTTAAAAACCCTCTTTCAAATCCCATTTAAAGTGCTTAGTTATTTTAAATGAAATGCATAGTAATCAGATGCCCACCGATTCGACATCGCGAATTGAAGATTAAGCAATTTTTCATTGTCATTTATGAAAAAGGTTTTAAACAACCTTGGATGACAAAAACTCACAATCTACAACATCACCAGTCCGAATTAGAGATGGGCCTTTTTTGAAAGTCTTCAATTCAAAGTACGCAAATACATATTCAAATTGTTCATTTGTAATTGTTGTATTTGCTAAAAAATGTTGCTTAAGTTTTTCCTCTGCTTCCATAAGATCAAGTATTTTATTTAAAACAGTTTGAGACTTGAATGTGAAATCTTTATTTATCGACATTGTTACTTTTTGTTCCACCACTGATGCTGATAAAGGCTTTTAAAGCAGGGGAAAGTGGCACGTCTTTTCTGTAGACCAAAATCGTTGTCATAAGGCCCAACTCCTTTGGCAGATGGAATGTTTTTATATTTCTATTACCATAAAACGTACTTATGATTTCTTCTGGCATAACAGAAAATCCAATCCCGGATTCAATGAAATTTACAACGCCTTCAATGGAATTCATTACTGTTTTATGATATTGGGCAATACCTTTGCTTACAAGCCAAGAGTCAAGTTTAGCTCTAAAGACGCAGCCTTGATCGAAAACTATAGTTTTAAGCGGATTTTTTTTAAGTAGAATGTCCAGGTTTTCACAATCTGCTGGAGCAACAATTACAACCTGTTCGTCCTTTATTGTAATTTGTTCAAGTTCAGGAATGTCAAGTGGAGCAGGGATAAATGCTGCATCTAGTTTATAATTCAACACATCACTGATTAAGCTGGCTCTCATCGCGGATCTAAAATCCAGGTCAACAAAAGGGAATTTAGAGGCAAGTTCATTAACAAGTTCAGGCCCTTTCAGGGTCATCATGGTTTCCAAAAATCCAATTTTAATCTGGCCCTTTACGATATCACTTTTACCAATCGACCTTTTTGCCTCATCCAAAATATGGTTGATTTGCTTGGTATAGCGAATAAGTTTTTCGCCTTCCGGAGTTAATTCGACCTTGCGGTTGTTTCTGGTAAAAAGCAGTGCACCAAACTCCTCTTCCAAATTTTTTATACGGGTAGTTACATTTGATTGAACTGTAAACATTGCTTCGGCAGCCTTTGTAAAACTGCCATAATGCGCAACAGCTTCAAATAAATTAAGGTCATTCGTGTTCATAAATCTTAAATTGAGATACATAGTATCTTTATAAATCATTTTGAAAGATTAAATATCAGGTTTACTTTTGAATAAAAAAAATGAAAAAACTAAAAATAGCCTTCACGATCATCCTGACTGGCTTATTTGTGAGAACAGAAATTATGGCACAATCAACCACAGTTAAAACAAGTCCTGCTTTAGAAGTTGGGGTTGTTTATCACCGCAAGGTAAATGTAAACGGTCTTGGCGTATTTTATAGAGAGTCAGGCCCAGCAGGAGCACCCACAATATTATTATTGCATGGTTACCCAACATCATCACATATGTTCCGCAATCTGATACCGGTGTTAAACAAAAAATTTCACATTATAGCCCCTGATCTTCCTGGATTTGGAAATACTGATTTGGCAGATCGTACAACTTATACCTATACTTTTGAAAATCTGGCCAAAACAATGCAGGGTTTTATAGATGAATTAGGTTTAAAAAGGTTTGCAATTTATGTATTCGATTATGGTGCGCCAACCGGATTTCGTCTGGCACTTGCAAATCCAGAGAAAATTACGGGGATTATTTCGCAGAATGGCAATGCCTATGTAGAAGGATTGAGTACGGGGTGGAATCCAATTCAGAAATATTGGGAAAATACCACCCAAGAAAATAGAGATGCGCTAAGGGCTTTTTCTACCAAGGAGGGAACGAAATTCCAGTATTTTACTGGTGTTACCGATTCATCGCTTGTAGCCCCCGAAGCTTACATTTTGGATCAGTATTTTCTAGATAGGCCAGAATCTGCAGAAATTCAGCTTGACCTGTTGAAAGACTATAAAACAAATGTTGATCTGTATCCATCGTTTCAAAAGTATTTTAGAACCAATAAACCAAAATTGCTTGCTGTGTGGGGAAATAAAGATCCATTTTTTCTTCCAGCCGGAGCTGAGGCCTATAAAAAAGATATTCCTAACGCAATAGTAAAATTTTATGATACTGGCCACTTTGCGTTAGAAACCCATGGACAGGAGATAGGAAATGAAATACTGAAGTTTCTCTCCACCCTTCCAAAATAAGATTTTTGGATGTAATACTGCCTAAATGTGAAGGATTTGTACCTAGAGTTGGCAGATTGAAGAGGATGGTTATGTGTAATTTATCAGGGCGGTAGAGCGTCTTTAGAAATCGGAAATACACTGATCAAAGCAAGCCCGGCATAAGCCGAGCTTTTGCAAATAACAAATAAATCAAATAATTGATGGAAATTAAAAATCCAGTACCACCGTTTAGCTACGACTCCGCGGTGAAGAAAGTTATGCTTGCAGAGCGCGCATGGAATAGCCGCAATCCTGAAGTAGTATGCATGGCTTATACCCTTAATACAGAATGGCGCAATCGGTCGGAATTTATCTCGGGCCGTGAAGAAGTCAAAGTATTTTTAGCAAACAAATGGGAGAATGAACTTGACTACAAGCTGAAAAAAGAACTTTGGGCATTTACTGACAACCGTATAGCGGTTCGCTTTGAATATGAATGGCATGACCATCAAGGTCAATGGTTCCGCAGCTTTGGGAATGAGCTTTGGGAATTTGATAAATACGGGCTAATGGAGAAACGGTTCGCAAGCATCAATGATCTGGCCATTGATGAAAAAGATCGAATTCTATAAAATAGATAAACACTAATGTTTAAAAGGCGCTAGGATATTGTTAGCGCCTTGCCAATCTAGCACGGCGGTTCGACCTTAGTACGGCTGGATTGTTTCATATATCCTAACCGGAAATCGAACCGTCAAAATCCTCGTTTTTGACACAATGGGCAGGTGTAAAACTAAAAAAACCCCTCTTTACTTGCGTAAAAAGGGGCTGTACCCAGCGCCGGAGTCGAACCGGCACGGTTTCCCACAGGTGTTTGAGACCAGCGCGTCTACCAATTCCGCCAGCTGGGCATTTGCTTATTCAGCGGGATGCAAATGTATAAATTAAGCACATAACTCGCAAATTTTATTTACTTCTTTTTATGTCTGATCTGATTTACTAAAACCTCCACCACTTAACAGATTATCTAATAACAACTGATTCAATTGTTTAACTTCTTTTTTACTCATTTTCATATCCATTGGCAGATAAACTAAATTTTGAAGGGTTAACTCATTTGAGGTTTTTAACGACAAACTGGGAAATCCTATCTTAACTAAACTGGAAGCTTTTGAAGTGGCATCGAATCCTTTTTCTCTTAATTTATCGATTAACAGTGATGGATTAGCCGCTACTATCGGAATTACCCAGTTTGTATGCCTTAAGTTTGCAGCACCAACAATATTTAGCAGATCAACATTCAATAATAATTCGTTTACCAGTATCTTCCTTTTATGAATATGAGATTGATTAAAATCACTCAATTTATGCTGCAACATGCACAAATTGGCATAACATGGTCTGTATTTGATTTTCTCCATTACATCTGTCCCAGGAAAACCTCTTGTAAAACCAGTAATAAGCGCATCAAAGTCTTTACCAGATTGCTTGCAAAGCCAATAAGCTATAGTAAATGGCCATCTTGCGGTAAGTATCTTAATCAGGGTAGCATTAATTATTTTTTTGAAATACCGATCACCTTTTTGCACCGGCAACCTATTATTCAATATTTTTACCGCAGCCAGTAACTGCTCGTTTCTGATATGAAGTATCGCACCGCTTAACGCTGTATTTGTCTTAATCAGTCCAAAACTGAACAATACCACGTCCGATTTTAAATTACCTTCATAAACTCCATCATAAGCTTGTGCACAATCTTCTATTACGATCAGATTATGCAATTTAGCCATGTTAAGCAGTGCTTCGGTATCCATTACGGCACCAAATAAATGGGTAATGAGCAACAGCTTTGTTTTAGGCGTAATAGTGGCCTCTATCTGCCCGGCGGATATACCTAGTGTATTTTTATCTATAGGTAATGGTACAACTTTTAAATGATAGGCAGCGATGATTGCAAACATATCAGGGATATTAATATCTGCAACCAGTATTTCGTCACCAGGTTCAAGATTTAGTGCTTCTAATACGAGATATAAACCTGTACGAACAGAAAGACAGGGCAACTGCCCTTCAGGAAACTGGGGCTGTTCTTTTTTAAAACTGCAAGCGCTACCAATACAGTATAATGCCGCTTTAAAAAGTTCGGTAAAACGAATATCTAACCTACCTCTGGCGATCATTTGTTAGAGCACATATAACACTAAGGTAAGTAATTTGCGTAACAGGCAATTAGTTTAGCGCTCTTTCATCTTTTAGTTTTCGATCTACTATGAAAGGTGCGAAAGGAAGTAAAGAAGCAAGAAAAATTAAAACAGCTTTACCAAACTTCCATTTTTGTTCTTGCCAGGCCAAAATTAATGTAGCAGCATATAATACAAATAATAACCCGTGGGCCCATCCTGTATATTTTACATACAAAGGAAGATCTGCAAAATACTTTAACGGCATGGCTACAAATAATAAAAGCAGATAGGATATGCCTTCTGCCACGGCCACTTTGCGGAAAATAGAAAGGGAACTATTCATTGATCTGATTGTTTGCTCCGAAAGTAAAACAAAGCTTTTGCCTATCAAAAACTAAAAAATGATTTTACAATCGGGTGTTTTATAAAGGTCGAAGGCGGAACGTTTCGAGCTTAACCGCAAAGAGCACAGAGTGAAGGCGCAAAGCACACGAAGTTAGCCTTCGACTCCGATCAGACTGACAACCTTGAACTTTTGTCTTCGGACCTCTGACACCTGACTTTACGGAGTAACGCCCTCATTCATTTTCCATCAGAGCTCTTCCATCCGCACCTATTTCACCAATCGCTCCCTGATCCGATCGACGTACTTCTGTCGGTAAAAATTATCCTTAATCGATGGCAGTAGTTCATCAGATGCTGTTGGGTTGCTATCAAAATGGCCTATTAAATCATTCAATTCGTTAGCCAGGTCTTTTTCTATAGCATCAACATCTCGTTTTACCTTCGCAAGCTTTTCGGGATCCGGCTCAAATTCCAAATCCATTAAAGCCTCATTTACATCCATCATTTCCATTAAAAAAGATTGTGGCAGTTGGTAACCTTCATCCGTTTCTACAATCCCTTTTAATTCGAGCACGTATTTTAAGCGTTTTTTAGCATTACTCAGTGTCTGGTAAGCCTTATTGTTCAAAGTAGACAGGTCGAGTACCTCTTGCTGCTTATCTTCGCTTTCATTGGCATAAAAATCAGGATGAAACTGCTTGCTAAATGCATAAAATTTTGTTTTAACAGCACTTTGATCTGGGTTAAACTGGATCGGTAACCCGTAAAAATCGAAATAATTGGTCGCTGGTTTCGCTTCGCTCATGATGTATAAAAATTAAAAAGCCGCAGATGTTCAGATTTCGTCAAATCTGCGCATCTGCGGCAATTATATAAATTTGGTTTTACTTACCGAAGGATTTTAGAATATCATTACCAAAAGCAAACACCATTAAACAGATCAAGATTACAAAACCTACAATTTGCGCCTTCTCCAGCACTTTTTCGCTTACCGGCTTACGTTGTACCATCTCAATTAGAAGAAACACTACATGGCCTCCGTCTAAGCCTGGAATAGGCAATAAATTCATAAATGCCAATGCCATCGAGATTAATCCTGTTAAAGTCCAGAATTTAACCCAGTCGAAAGTACTGCCATATACCTTGGCAATCCCAATCGGGCTGCTGATATTACGTGCACTTAGCTTTCCGGTAATCATTTTACCAATGCCTTTTGCGTTATCTACAAAAGTGCTCCATGCCATGGTTGCACCAACCGGTAACGATTCTATAAAGCCAAAATCTACATGCGCAGTTTCAGGCATTTTTAGGTTAGGAATAATTCCAATTGTTCCCTCTTTACCTACTTTAAGATCGAATGTTATCTCTTTTCCCATGCGCAAAGCCTTAATGGTAATGGGTTTTAACTTATTGGTAGAAACTTCTTCTTTAAACTGATCGAAAAAAGTAATCTGTTTTCCATTAACCGATAAAATGCTATCGCCTGGTTTAATACCGGCAGCGTAGGCAGGATATACTGGTTTCTCGAACTTTCTGCCAAATAGCCCATCAAAAAATGATGGTTTATCTGCTTTTTCATCAGGCGCGCTTACCTTATCTACACGCTCCATGACATATCGGGGCGAGATAAAATTCTCTTTATCGTTTTTCGATATTTTGTTTAAAATGGTATCCGGAACAGAGATATAAAGGGTTTTATTCCCTCTTAATATGGTTAGTTGCGCACCATCAAACAATACTTTGCTTGATATAGCATCTTCAAAACGGATTAACTTGTTGCCGTTGATGGCCAAAATCTTATCTCCGTTTTTCAAACCGATTTCTTTACCAATTGCACCTACAGAAATACCATCATTCAATTTACTGTTAACGGTATAATTTTGCCCGACGTTGAAGGTTAACATCCAGAAGATAAAAATACCTACAATCACATTTACAATAATACCACCAAGCATTACAATTAAACGTTGCCAGGCTGGTTTAGAACGGAACTCCCAAGGTTGTGCAGGTTGGGCCATTTGCTCAGTATCCATACTCTCATCAATCATTCCGGCAATTTTTACATAACCGCCAAGTGGCAACCATCCCACGCCATATTCAACATCGCCTCTTTTGAAACTAAAAAGCTTGAAACCCCAGGCATCAAAAAATAAATAAAACTTTTCTACTTTAATACCAAATGCTCTGGCTGCCAAGAAATGCCCTAATTCGTGTAATATTACCAATAAAGACAATCCGAGCAGCAGCTGCCCCGCCATAATCAATCCATTCATATTTTCTTATAAAATTTTTATGTTAGATGTTAAACTATACTTTTTGTTACTAATTCGCCGGCTAAGATACGGCTATGTTTGTCAGTTTCTAAATAATCGCTCAATTGTGGTTTTTCAACAAAACTGATTTCTTCCATACACTGTTCAATAACCTCGCTCATCTGTAGGAAACCAATTTTATCCTTCAAAAATGCCGCTACAACAATTTCATTCGCAGCATTTAAAATACAAGGCATATTCCCGCCTTTTCGTAAAGAAGTAAATGCCAGGTCTAAATTCCTGAATGTTTCCACGTCGGCCTTTTGAAAGCTAAAGTTTGGATAATCTAAGAAATTAAAACGCTTAAAATTGTTTTTTAGCCTATTGGGATAATTTAAAGCATACTGAATAGGCAATTTCATATCAGGAACACCCATTTGTGCCTTCATAGATCCATCGGTAAACTGAACAATTGAATGGATGATAGACTGAGGGTGAACAATTACATCAATCTGATCTACATCAAGATTAAACAACCATTTTGCCTCAATTACCTCCAGGCCTTTATTCATTAGGGATGCAGAATCGATAGTGATTTTTGCGCCCATCACCCAGTTGGGGTGTTTTAAAGCCTGCTCTTTTTTTACTGTAGATAAAAAATCTTTTGTTTTGCCTAAGAATGGTCCGCCCGAAGCTGTTAAATAAATCTTTTCGATTGAATGCTGCTCCTCACCTACCAAACATTGGAATATTGCAGAATGCTCCGAATCGACTGGTAAGATTTTAACTTGGTGCTCAGTCGCCAGTTGCGTAATCAGTTCGCCGGCTACCACCAAGGTTTCTTTGTTGGCCAAAGCAATATTTTTTCCAGCCTTAATGGCAGCAATAGTAGGTTTTAATCCTACCGAGCCCATTAATGCCGTTAATACCACATCACTATCATCATAGGCCGCAACTTCTGACAATGCGGCTTCGCCTGCTAAAACTTTAATATTCAAAGCCGACAAAGCATTTTTCACTTCAATGTACTTGCCCTCATCACAGATTACAACTACATCCGGCTTAAATTCTATTGCCTGCTGAATAAGTAATGCTGAATTCTTTAAGGCAGATAATACAGCTACTTTAAATGTTGAGGGATGATCCCTTACCACTTCTAGTGCTTGTGTACCTATACTTCCTGTAGAACCTAATATGGTTATTCTTTTCAAATCGTTTTAATATCGTAACGCTTAAGGTTTAATTAAGCATTTTATCTAATTATTTTGTTGTCCACTTACTTCTCTTCAATATTTCGTCATTGCGAAGCTGGGCTTGCATAGGCTGAAGCAATCTATTTGTTTAATAAAATTGCCTATGTCTCAATGCTGTGGTTCGTATCTCCACGAACTACTTTTTCTCATTTCGTTTCATGAGGACACGAACCGAGGAAGATGAGTCTATCGTCATCTCGACTGAAGCGCAGCCCCGAACTTTCGGGAGAGATCTATCTAACAGATTTCGCGACTGCGTTGCACTTCGCTCCAATGCTATGGTTCGTGTCTCCACGAACTACTTTTTCTCATTTCGTTTCGTGAGGACACGAACCGAGGAAGATTAACTGACAATATACCTCTCCAACCCATCTGCTAGCTTCCTATCATTGCTCAAGCGTGGCACTTTATTCTGTCCACCTAGCTTTCCTTCACTTTTCATGTAGTTTACAAAAGCATCTTTTTGCAAAATACGTATAATCAATGGCTGAAGGATGTTTCCTTCAATCAGGTCAAAGTAATAAATATTTTTCTTTTGCAAAGCCTCATCAACCTTTTTGCTAAAAGCTGCCATATCTTTTGGTGCAGACGAAAATTCTACAAACCACTCGTGATAAGGCAATTGGCCAGCTTCCGGATTAACCTGGGGTGCAACTGTAAATTCTGTAATTTCTACCTGTTCTTCATTGGCTACACTCAAAATTGCCTGTTCTACCTCTTCTCCTATTACATGTTCGCCAAAAGCAGAAATGAAATGTTTTATTCGTCCTGTTACTACAATTTTGTAAGGATTCTTGGTAACAAACTTCACCGTATCGCCAATGCTGTAACCCCATAAACCTGCATTGGTATTCAAAATTAACGCATAGTTGGTATCTAATTCAACCTCCCCAAGCGACAACCTTGTTGGATTATCGTTGTAATATTCATCAGCTGGAACAAATTCGTAAAAAATCCCTGCATCGGCCAGTAACAATAGTCCTTTATCTTTCTGCGAATCCTGATAGGCAATAAACCCCTCCGAAGCTGGGTAAGTTTCTATAGCATCAATTTTCTTCCCGATGCTTTGTTCAATTTTTGCCCGATAAGGCTCAAAATTTACACCGCCATAAATAAACAAGCTAAAATTCCTGAATATTTCAGCGATTTTCATACCTCCCGATTTCTCGGAAAGTTTATCGAAATACATTTGTACCCAAGGTGGAATACCAGAAATCAAGGTCATATTTTCATTAATGGTTTCCTCAACAATGGCATCAACTTTTTCTTCCCAATCTTCTATAATATTGGTTTCGTAAGAAGGCAATCGGTTCTTTTGCAGGTAAGCAGGAACATGGTGCGCCACAATACCTGATAAACGGCCTACATTGATTCCATGTTTTACACTTAAAACTGGACTCCCCTGTAAAAAGATCATTTTTCCATTTACAAAATCAGCTTTGCCTGTTTCATTAATATAAGTTAAAATGGCATTACGGGCAGCTTTGATGTGCTCAGGCATCGATTCTTTCGATAGTGGAATATATTTTACGCCTGAAGTGGTACCCGATGTTTTGGCGAAATAAAGTGGTTTACCTTTCCAAAGTACATCGGCTTCACCTGCTACTACACGATCTATATAGGGTTTTAATCCTTCGTAATCCTGAACGGGAACATGTTTTTTAAAATCAGCATAGGTTTTAATCTCAGCGAAATGATGATCTTTTCCAAATGCAGTATTTTTAGCCTCATCAATCAGCTTTTTCAGGATATTATGCTGAGCATTTACGGCATTATTTTTCCATTTGTTAATCTGCCAAACTGCAAATGCCGCAAATGGTTTACTTAATGCTGCTTTAAGCCCCCAACCCCCTGAAGGGGACTTTTCCTTTCTACCGTTCTTTTCTTTTTCCATAAATTTTAATCTGATTTTTAACTCCCCTTCAGGGGCTGGGGGTTAAACGATATTATGCAAAATATCTGGATGCTCATCGCCTTTATACTCGCTTGAAATTTTGCGGTATGCAACAGTTAGTGCTACACTCGAAAGTGGAACGATGATAAATGAACTTAAAATATTTACAATAAAAGCCACCAATGGCCATTGCAGGTAGTTTAGCAACAGGTAGATTAGGTACCCACCTCCTAAAACCACCAATAACAATAAAATCTTAGTGAAATTTCCTTTAGTGGTAGCTAAACTCAATTTAATCGAATCAAATGGCGTTACACCTTTATCAATAATAAAAAACGGGAAAAACGAAATTCTTAACCAAGTGATAAAAATAGCAATAATGCCAACTGAAATGGCCACATTTTTAACAATTGTCACATTAATCCCAGTATAAATAAAAGGAAAGGCAACCAAAATTACGACCAGATAAACACCAAGAATACAACCCACAAAATAAAGGGTAGCTACCAAGAACCGGATAATCTGTTGCCTGGTTGGAAGGGTATCTACAATTTTCACATCGTTTTCTTCATCGTCCATTAAATGAAAAATGTATTTAAACAGCGAAAGATTAATGGTAAAATAAAGCAGCACAAAAATAATCACCATGATTACACTCAAGGCCTTGCTTACATCTTTAATAAAAAAGGCCATTAAGCTTGATGCGCTTGCGGTGATAAACATCAAAAAACATAGCGTAGCAATCGAGAAATAGTGTTTCTTGGTAATGCTCCATGCCTTTTGAATTACATCATTAACGGCGAACGTACTTTCTTTTAGATAATTTATCATTGTTGTTTGAATACCACTCGTTTAAATAAATCCTGTATAAATCCTAAACCATAAGCAGTTAATTGGATAAATGAAGATATAATGCTCAAAAATGCAACTTTTAACGATTTATTTACAGACCATGAATGAAAAAATATCAACATAAAGTAAATCAATAAGAAGAAGTTACAAACATATGCCAATGGAGGATATATAAAGTTACACAAAATGGTGAAACCAAAACCCAATGTAAACAACGCTGGAAAAAAATGTACAAGTTTTAATTCTTTTGGGAAATGTTTGTAAATATTAATCCTTGCCCTGCCAAAAAAGTGTAACTGTTTGTAAAACTGACCAAAGCTCGTCCGGCGTTTATGGTAAACCTTTGCATCTGGAATCAATCCGATTTTAAAACCGTTTTCGTGGATACGGATACTATATTCGATATCTTCGCCCAATCGGGTCAGGATAAAACCACCTACCTTCTCCCAGGCCTGACGGGAAACACCCATGTTAAAACTGCGTGGGTGAAATTGGCCTACGTGCTGCTTGTTTCCGCGGATGCCACCAGTGGTGAAAGGCGATGTCATGGCATAACTAATTGCTTTTTGCACAGGCGTGAAACTATCATGTGCGGCATCCGGACCGCCATAGGCATCTAAATGATGCTCATACAAATAGTTTTTAACCGTTTCGAGGTAATTTGCAGGAATTAAACAATCAGAATCGAAAATAACAAAGTAATCGCCTGTGGCCTTTTCGAAACCAAAATTACGGGCAAAACCCTGTCCGGCATTTTCTTTAAAGTAATATTTAATATCCAGTTTATCTGCATAAGAAGCAACAATTGCCTTTGCATCGTTTTTCGAACCATCTTCAATAACCAAAACTTCAAACTGCAAATAAGTCTGCTTGGTTAGGGTGTTTAAAAGTTCGTCAATTTCTTGAGGACGATTGTAAAGTGGAATGATGATGGAGAAAAACATTTTTTGAGGTTGAGGGTTGAGGGGGTTAAAGGTTGAGGGATTAGGCGGATAAAACCTTCCGCCTTCTAACCTTCTACCTTAATTCCTTTTCTATCAAATATTGGTTTCTTTCTGGTGCGTTACGCGATAAGAGTTCTGCAATAAAACCTGCCAGGAACATCTGAGAACCAACAACAATGGCAACCAGTGATAAATAAAACAATGGTTGATCGGTTACATCGCGATAGGCTAAGCCCTGCCATATCAAATATTTCTTTTCGAATAATATGTAGAGTGCCATGATTATACCAATAAAGAAGCTTAAAACACCTAACGAACCAAAAAAGTGCATTGGGCGTTTACCGAATTTACCCACAAAGAAAATAGAGAGTAAATCTAAAAAGCCGTTTATAAACCTGCTGAAACCAAATTTTGTCGTTCCATATTTACGGGCACGGTGTTCTACCACCTGCTCGGCTATTTTACTAAATCCGGCCCATTTGGCAATTACCGGGATATAACGGTGCATTTCGCCGTAAACTTCGATGGTTTTGATCACATCGCTACGGTAAGCTTTTAAGCCACAGTTAAAATCGTTCAGCTCTATACCGCTCATTTTACGGGTAGCGGCATTGAATAATTTTGTAGGGATAGTTTTAGTAATCGGATCGTAACGTTTCTTCTTCCAGCCCGAAATAATATCGAGTTTTTCTTCTTTAATGCGGCGGTATAATTCAGGAATTTCGTCAGGACTATCCTGCAGATCGGCATCCATGGTAATAACCACATCGCCCTGAGTAGTTTCGAAACCAACATTTAAGGCTGCAGATTTACCGTAGTTCCTTCTAAACTTAATGCCTTTAATGGCAGGGTTTTGAAATCTTAATTCTTCAATCACCTCCCACGATCTGTCGGTACTACCATCATCAACCAAAATAATTTCATAGCTGAAATTATTGTCGATCATCACTTTATCAATCCAAGCCGTTAATTCTGGCAAAGATTCATCTTCATTAAATAAGGGTACTACAACTGATATATCCATTTTTGAGTATTATCGTCATTGCGAGAAGGAACGACGAAGCAATCTATTTGAAAGATTGCCACACCCCTACGTATTTCCAACGCTTCTTTCGCAATGACGCATTATTAAAAACGTGCAAATTTCATCAAATTAAATGATAAAACCTGCACGTTCAAAATTTTATAAAAGAAATTAACCTTCCTTTGGAAACGAATCGAATGTAACTGGTTGTTTTTTCTTTAAGATAGCTGAAAGGATTAAAGAAAGTACCCCATAAAGTGCAAGTGAAACTCCAAAGCTTGTAAAGATGTTTTTAAAAGTAGGTTCAAGCTTCTCTTGCATATTGCCACCTTTAGCTATCGCCTCATCAATTTGCTCGCTAGCCATTCCGAATTTTTCCATCATAGCTCTCTGTGCCTCCTCGATAGCAGCAGCAGCTCTTTGTGGAAGATCTGGATCAATAAATTTCACTAGTATCACATTATAAAGAGTTGCAGTTAAGGCTAAAATAAGGGAGATGATTAAATAAGCTTTAAAGGCCTCTCCAAATGTCCAAAACCCACCTATTTCTTTACGGATGTTTATTCCCACCACTACTAACAGTACGATGAATAAAACAAATATACCTATCTGGGTCGCAAAACTGGTGTAAATTAATACCGGGTCTATAAAATGCAAGGTTAACGATATAATTATCGAAACCGCAGCAAGCATTAATCCATTTTTAATAGCTAATTTGGAAATAAGAGCACTTTTGTCCATAATTTTAAATTTTAGTTTAATTATTAATTGTTGTGATTAATATATAAGTAGCAGAATCGAACGATTTGTTACTGCTAAACTGAATTATTTCTTTCGTTGTTTCGGCACTTCCCTCAACGTCAAGGAAAAATACCATAAAAGGTACAAATAATTCTTGCATTTCTTCACTGATATTTAGCTTGGCTGCTGTTTTGCAGATTTCTTCTACGCTCGTTTCTGCCAACTGCTGGTTGCTGATCAATTCTTCATAAATTTCGAATTCATCCTGAAATTCATCGTCTTCTACCAACAAAAATTCTTTTAAGAAATCGCCCAATTCTGGATCCAAATCTTCATCCTTACACTCTTTAATGTAAAGCAAAAGATTTAAGAGTTCGGTTCCTCTGTCAATGGTTTCTTCTTCGATATTTGCCCACTCATCACTTTCTAAATAGTCGTCTTCCAGTTTCTGTACATCACTGCTAAAGAAATTCACCATTAATAAATCGAAAAATACTTCGCGTAATTCTTCAAATTTAGGGTGAGAATCGAAAACGGCATCAAAAGCGGTAGCTTTATCTAAAAAGTTAACATCAAGCTCAAAAGCAGCTAATAACTCTGTTTCAAAACCGTCTACATTGGTAGCTGAAACCTCAGCATACTTGTTAATGGCTGCACTTAGTGCTTTTTTTACTCTATTATCCATGATTAAGATTTTTAGGATTTTAGGATGATAAGATTGTATGACCTGAACAACAAAATCGTAATTTCTTGCTTTAGTCTTTAAGTTCCTATAACCTGTTAATTTATCAATATTTTTTTTGAACTAATATCTTTTGAGACATGGTTAAGAACCTCATGCCCTCAACCTTCTAACCTTCAACCTTAATTCTCCCAGTACTGATTATTATTATAAACCAAAGTTACCTTCCCGGTAAGTTCGGCACCCAATAACGGACTGTTTGTCGATTTTGAATAATTGCTTGTGGCATTATACAACCACTTTTCTGTTGTATTGAAAACAGTAAAGTTGGCATCAGCATTTTCTTCAATTACCGGAATAGCTAAATTTAATAATTTACGTGGATTAATGGCCAATTTCTCTGCAATTAAAGTGATATCCAATCCGGCCTTTAATAACAATGGCAGTACGGTTTGCAAAGCAATAATGCCATAATGGGCAATTTCGAACTCTACATTTTTAAATTCGATCTCTTCCGGACGGTGCTGAGAAGTAATAGCATCAATGGTTCCGTCTTTTAAACCGGCAATTAGCGCCTTCACATCTGCTTTTCCGCGAAGTGGTGGTTTAACCTTGTAGTTGCTATCAAAATCGCTTAAAAGTTCTTCTGTAAACACCAAGTGATGCGCGGTTACATCGCACGAAACCCGAACGCCATCTTTCTTTGCCTTACGAATCAAAGCCACGGCCCCGGCAGTTGAAATATTGCTAATGTGGATTTTAGTTTCATTATAAGATGCCAGAAAAATATCGCGGGCAATATGCATTTCTTCAGCCAATGCGGGTAAACCTTTCATGCCCAACAGCACAGAGTTTTTGCTCTCGTTAATCTGCGATTTGCCAGCTATGGATTTATTTTCGGGATAAACCATTAATAATGCATTGAAACCTTTTGCATATTGTAATGCACGGCTCATAAACCCATCATCTTGCAAGGCCTTATCGCCATCTGAAAAAGCTACCGCACCCGCCTGTTGCATATCGAACAGTTCGGCAAGCTCTTTTGCTTCACGGTTTTGACTTATGGCACCAACAGGTAAAACATCAACCAAGTTGTTTTTTGCCTTATTGACAATGTATTCTACCTGAGATTTTGACTGCACAACCGGACTGGTTTGCGGCAATAAAGCCAAGCCAGTAAAACCTCCAGCTTTTGCAGTTGCGGTTAATGTTTGAATATCTTCCTTGGTTTCGAAACCCGGATCGCCTGCTACACAGTTTAGATCGAAAAAACCTGGCGTTAAGAAAGCACCCTGAGCATCAAAAACAGTCTCGTTTTTATCGGCAGTTAATTTACCTATGTTTTTAATTTTACCATTTTCTACCCGAACATCGCATTGTTGATTATTGAATTTACTTTGCGGATCGGCAACGGTTACATTTTTAACCAGGAGATTCATATTGTTTTTTTTGTGTTGTTAAAAAATCGGATGAGCAAAATTTCTGCTGCAATAAAAATCAGCGACAAAATTAGACAAAGTTTCCATAAAGTCTGCCCGATTTTATTGGCACCGGCAATTAATTTAACGGCATCTTTATCGGTATCGAATATTTTCAGATTGCCTTTATCAGCCAACTGATTGAGTTCTGCTTTGTCTAAATAATGCATATCAGATTCTGTTCTGCCATTATTGAAACTATAAACAGCAAGTAGCGAATCAGCAAGTTTCAGGTTATAAAAGCCTGCATTTTTTATCTGATCGGCAATGTAAATCAGCGTTTTCCCATTTGTCTGACGGATTTCAGGAATCACCTCGAAACCATCAGCAGTAATTTTTAAGCTTTGGTTTTTACCCAGCGTAATTTTTTTACCCGCCAATGCATTATCATTACCGAGATTGTAATACAACGGCGTTTCATTTCCTCCACTCAATGCCAAACGATAAATCAGCGGTACAAAAACCGGATGACGAGCTAAATTCCCGTCACTTGTATTAAGTCCTGAAGCAGATAAATACACCTGCCCGTTACCTACGCCATACTTAGAGAAAAACGGTTTTCTGCCAGGCAATAACATAATATCTTCTTTATTGGAGGTATTTTTCTCTACAAAAGTATAATAACGGGAAACTGTTGGAAGATCAAGATTTTTGGGAATTTCCTCAAAAACAGTCTTGAAAATGGGGTTTTGCAGATCAATCTGATCAACCTTAGAGGTGGTAGTATTTAATGTTTGAATGGCAGGAAGCGACAATCCGCTTAAAAATGAGTTATAAGTTTGAATATTGGCATCTAAATCAGGAAAAAGTACCACTGTGCCACCTGCATTCAAATAGGTTTTTAACTGCTGAGCCAAACCTGTTGACGGATCCTTTAATCCATTCAACACAATCAGACCATAACTGGCAAAATTGCTATAATTCACATTGCTTTCGGCATTCTCAGTAAGTTTATAATAACGATCGGCAGCAAACAGTGCTTTAATGTAATTACCTGTATTGGCTCCACTAATACTCAGAACAGGAAAACTTTCGTCTACCTTAAAACTGAAGGAAAGCGTATCATCAAAGGTTACCGGAAAATCTTTAATGCTGATTAAGCCTTTTTGCCATCCTGCGTTCAGTCCAGAGAAATTCAGGGTATCTTTAACCGTTTTACCTGCAGGGATGGTTACAGTACCCAATCCTTTTTGCTGGTTATTGATGCTGAGCTTTAAAGGGATATTTTTTGCTTCCTCTTCGGAGTAATTTTTCAACTGTACAACTAAACGCTCATTTGCTCCCGGCTGATGATTTGGCGAAAGTGCCCAAACGCTATCTATTGCAATATTCGGAAGCGTATTGGCATTCAGTTTCAAAAATGAATATTGAATATCTGCTTTTGTATCGAGTTTATTGGTTGTGGAGATATTTCTTTGAAAATCGGAGATTAGAAAGCTATACTTATTTGCAGAACCCGTTAAAACATTTCCCTGCCGGTTTAGTATCTGTTGGAGATTACGGTTTGCTGCCGAGATTTTAACATCATCCAATGCCTTTAAAAACGCTTCCTCGTTTAACAATCGTTGATGTTTTCCTTCAAAATTATTGGTCAGGAGTTGAAAACGATCGTTTATTCCAAAACCTTTTACCAGTTCTTTTGCCCTCCGCTTGGCTTCATCAAGCAGGTTGCCATCTTTATTAATGGCTTCCATGCTGTAAGAATTATCGATATAAATGCTTACTACGTTGTTTAAAGCAGTAGTTTTTTGATTGTGCGCTGGAATATAAGGCTGGGCAAATGCCAGGACCAAAAAGATGATTGCCAAAATCCGTGACAACAGAATAAGCAGGTTTTTAAGTTTTTCTTTGGAAGAATTTTGTTGTTCTACTTCTTTTAAAAGCTGAACATTAGAGAAATAAACCTTTTTAAATTTCCTGAAATTGAATAAATGGATGATAACCGGGATGGCAACCGATATTAGTGCAAAAAGAAAGCCCGGATAAAGGAAATTCATTAAAAACCAAAGATAGAAAAATTATGGAAAGTGGCGAATTACTATTGTAATAAAGTCGTTTTAATAACTAAAGCCAGGAAATTCGATATTTACAATTTTCCAGCCACCGTTATGCAATGCAAAATACAATTTAAAAGGTCCGCTTACAATTTTTGATTGTTTTTGAATAACATCTCTATAACCTGCAACCCCCTCAACAAAGCCCATCCCCTTACCGTCTTCCATTAATTCAAAATTAACATCAATAATATCGTATCTGCCGCCAACATATTCATCAGACCGTCCGAAAATACCTTTTAACCGACTAATAATAACATCCTTACCAATAATTTTATTACCTGGGAGAATGAAAAAATCATTCAGTTCGTTGGTAATAGCCTTCGATTGTTTAAACCAGGCGTTTATAAATCTAATGGCACTATTTACGATATCAGCCTGATGGTTAAATGTGGGGTTGTTCTGCATTGTATCTTTCAAAAAGTTAATCGACCAGCCAAAAGCCAGTCGATTAAAAACTTGGCGAAGTTAACTATTCTTTAGCCTTTCTCTAATTTCAGCAAGAGAATAATCGATCAATAACTTTCCATCTCTGAAAACTTCTTTCAATTCGCCCTGTGCTTCTTCTTCCCAGCTGCATTGATCTTTCAGTTCGTAGTCGCCTTCTGCATTTTTAAAAATCTTCAATAAACCTTTTGCCGATTTCTTTGTGCCATCGTCAGTAATCGGATCTTTAAATATCTCGCGACCGATGCCGTCTACTTCTCCATAAGTGGCTTTCATCGCAAAACCAAAAGTATCGCGTGTATTAAATTGATAGGTGAATGAACCGATGCCAAAAACAACATTGGTAGAGGCAAAACCTTTAGCTTTTAGCCGCTCGCAGATCTGTGTAGCTCTTTCGGTAGTGATGCTATCTCCATAAATAGCACCAATCTGCGGTACCAGTTCTTTAAATCCCTTGTCGTTGGTTTTTCCACCGAAAACCTCCCAAAGCAGCTCGATTACACCCTTTTTCTCATTTTCGTTTTTGCCCTTTGGATTTCCGCTGATAATATCAACCGGATCTCCCGAATCTGGCCTGATTACCACTTTACCTGGACGGGCGATAATATGATCTTTTAAAACAGGTAGATACTCCGTCAGCACTTTCCATAAATCCCAGGTATCAGAAACGATAGATACAATTCCTTTGGGGTAAACTTCTAAAATCAAACGTTTAAAGGTTTCGAGTTCTCCGGTACTGGTTCCCATACACATTACAGAGTGTTCTGTAGCAGCTACTGATCCACCGATTAACTCTTTATCTGAATCTGCGTTATAATATTCTTCTAAGAAATCGATGGCTGGAATGGTATCTGTTCCAGTAAAACTTAATAAATGTCCGGCTGCCGAAGTTACCGCAGCTTCTATTCCACCCATGCCCCGCATAGAGAAATCGTGCCCCTGCCAATCTACAAATTCTGGAACTGAAGAGGTTTCTGCGGCATACTGATCCAAAATGGCGCGGTATTGTTTCGCTATGGTAGCAGAATTGCAAGGCAGCCACACCACTGCTGATAATAAGGTTTCGAAATAATTGGTCAACCAGAAAAATTCAGACTTTGTATTGTACATGGTAAACATGGGTACACGCAAAGGCACTTCGGCACCTTCTGGTAATGATTTAAAAACCATTGGAATATAACCTAGATCGTGTAAGTCAGCTATATGCTGTATGCCTACCAAATTTTCTCCCAGGTAATTATTGATCCTGCGTGTATATTTCTTTAAAATTTCTTCTTTTGGCTGGTTAAAGAAATTCTGGTTAAAATCTTCAATGATGTATTTTTTGATAAAATACTGCAAGCCAAAAAGCACCACATGATTTACGTTTTCTAACCTGCTTTTTCTTGGCGTCCAGTTAGAATAAACCAATGTGGTATTTTCTGGGTATTGCCTGCGGTGATCTACTTTGTATCCGTCGGTTAATAGTAAAGGGTTCATCGTTTTTATATTTCTAGTTAAATGTTATTTCTTCCTTTTTCGCTTGGATATAGGCTTTGTAAAATATCGCTTTGCCAAAATTCTTTTGTTTCGATATTCAAACAGGTTAATTTTCCGGTAAATGCAGCACCAGTATCGATATTCCAAACATTACAACCCTGCATAGGCACGTTCATGTTATAATAGAGCGTTGGGGTATGGCCAATGTAGATTTCATGATAGAGCAATAAACGTTTAGGATAAAGTACCGAATCTTTTTTGATCCTTTGATCCATAGCTAGGGCCATTTCCCAAAGCGTTCTATCCCACGAATAGTTGGAAGAATAACGTTCTTTTGCAGGACCGTGCATGGAAGAAAAACCGGCGTGAATAAAGAGGTTGTTATGCTCATCCACGTAGTAATCTTTCATGCGCTCAAAGAAATTTAGATGTTTTTGCTTCACTGGATCAGGCATGTTTTTATAACTTTCGATGGTTAATTTCCCACCATGTACAAACCAAACATCATCTACAATGCCTTTTTCTAACCAATCGATACACCAGACGTCGTGATTTCCTTTGATAAAAATGCATTGCTGGTTTTCTTCCAATTGCATCAGGTAATTAATCACCTGTGCCGATTCACTCCATCCATCCACATAATCGCCAAGGAAAATAAGTTTGTCATCTTTTGTTACTTCTGCACGCCCGAATAACTGAACTAAACCTTTTAATCCCCCGTGGATATCACCTATTACTAATGTTCTGCCCATGTTAAAACGTTATATATTCGGCGGGCACAACATCTGTAAGCCACACATTGTTAGCTGATAAATAAAATTTATAGCCTGCTCTGTGCATCTCTCCACTATTAATGGTAAGGATAACTGGTTTCCCCCTCCTGCCACCTACTTTATTGGCCGTTTCTCTATCGGCACTTAAATGCACATGCTGTCTGCCCATTTTTTGCAGTCCCTGCAATTTAATATCCGACAGGAACTTTTCAACTGTACCATGATACAGGTATGCTAATGGTTCGACTTGATTTAAGTTTAATTCAACAGCAATAGAATGCCCCTGGCTTGCCCTTATTTTAGTTTTATCATCGTTGAAGGCAAATCTCTTTTTGTCGTTATTTTCAACAATGTAGTCAAGCTGTTCAAAATCTATTCTTCTGTCGTAAAGGTCAAACTTGGCAATTAATTCATTTACATCTGCCCATCCGTTCTCGTCAAGTTCTAAGCCTATGGTTTCTGGCGAATGTCTCAAAATATAACTTAGCAGCTTACTTATGCCTTTTGTTATTTTATTGTCCATGAGCGTATTGATTTATGATTTTCAGTTTTTTGTTCAATGTTTCATCGTTAAAAAGGAAAGGTTTTTC
>CAMLDJ010000048.1 GCA_946478755.1 uncultured Pedobacter sp.
CGTTTAAAGGTAAACGGGCAAAAAGTTTTAGATGCCTGGTCTAAAAACAGGTGGGGCGCTAAAACGTATAAAATTCCTGTTTCGAAGGATTCTACATACAAAATTGAAATGGAATACTGGCAAGGTGAGGGTGGAGCAAAGGTCCGCTTTGCGGGGGGTACCTTTGGGCGGACAGATTTTACTGAGTTGGTTGCACGCCATCGCGATGCAGATGCATTTATATTCGTGGGCGGCATTTCTCCGCAGCTTGAAGGTGAAGAAATGCAAGTAAATGTGCCTGGTTTTAATGGTGGCGACAGGACCTCTATCATGCTTCCCAAGGCGCAAACCTCACTGATGAAAGCTTTAAAATCGAGCGGCAAGCCTGTTGTTTTTGTGATGATGACGGGAAGCGCCATCGCCATTCCATGGGAAGCCGAAAATATACCCGCCATTATTAATGCCTGGTACGGTGGCCAATCGGCAGGAACTGCGGTAGCTGATTTGTTGTTCGGTGATTACAGCCCTTCAGGAAGACTGCCGGTAACCTTTTATAAGAGCGATGAGGATCTAAAAGATTTTAATGATTATAATATGGAAAATCGGACCTATAGGTATTTCAAAGGCAAACCTCTTTTTGGGTTTGGATATGGATTAAGCTATTCTACATTCAATTATCACAACTTTATCTTACCTTCAAACCTTAAATCGGGTAAAGGAACAAGTTTATCTGTAAAGATCACCAATACCGGTAAAATGCAGAGCGACGAGGTTGCCCAGTTGTATGTGATGCACAACAATTTAAAAATCAAATCAGCTAAAAAAGCCCTTAAGGGATATCAGAGAGTTAGCCTGGCACCTGGTGAAAGCAAACTTGTTCATTTTAAATTATCACCTGATGAACTTAGTTATATTGATGATCAAGGAACAAAAAGACCACTAAAAGGCGAGATCACATTATCGATTGGTGGAAGCCAGCCAGATGAGAAGCTGAAAACAAGCGGTAATATTGTAACCAGAAAACTAATAATCAACTAGATGAAAAAGATTACCCTCCTATTGATTATCATTACAGCTACTACCCATTTTCTGAAGGCTGAAGATGGACATCAACTTTGGCTCCGCCATACCGCTGCCAATCAGGTAAAGGTGGTATCGCCAAGAAAGTCGCCGGTATTAACCATTGCTGTACAAGAAATTAAAAACGGGTGGCTGGGAAAAGATGGCGCAGAACTAAAATTTGATTTTGTTAAAGATGGCTCGGTTACCGATGATGGATTTCGTTTGGAAGGCAATAAAATTGCTGCTAAAACGGATCTGGGCATCCTTTATGGAAGCTACGAGCTCCTTAGAAGGCAGTATTTAGGAAAGTCTGATCAAAATTATGCATCTAATCCCTCCTATTCCAGAAGAATCCTTAACCACTGGGATAATCTGGATGGTTCTGTAGAACGCGGGTATGCTGGTGCTTCGATATTTTGGAGACAGGGCGATTCTTCGCTTCAACTCAGTGAGGCAGATATCGCTTTGTACAAAGAATATGCAAGAGCTAATGCCTCCATAGGCATAAACGGCACAGTGCTAAACAACGTAAACGCTTCTGCAAAAATCCTCACCACAGCCTATCTTCAAAAGGTTCAGGCTATTGCCACAGTATTGCGCCCGTATGGCTTAAAAGTCTATTTATCGGTCAACTTTTCCTCGCCCGTTACGGTTGGGAAACTTAAAACCGCCGACCCTCTGGTTCCCGCCGTTAGGCGTTGGTGGGCAGCTAAGGCAAAAGAAATTTACTCACTTATTCCTGATTTTGGAGGATTCCTTGTAAAAGCCAATAGCGAAGGGCAACCTGGCCCCCAAAATTTCGGAAGGACACACGTTGATGGTGCCAATATGATGGCTGATGCGCTCTCCCCTTTTGGAGGGATTGTAATGTGGCGTGCCTTTGTATATCAACCAAGTAATGAGGACCGTACCAAACAAGCCTATAATGAGTTTTTAAAATTTGATGGTAAATTCAAGAAAAATGTAATTATCCAGATCAAAAACGGACCGCTTGATTTTCAACCCCGAGAGCCATTTAGTCCCTTATTCGGGGCTATGATTAAAACCCCTGTAATGCCAGAGTTTCAGATCACTCAGGAGTATCTGGGCTGGTCGAATCACCTCGTTTTTTTGTCTACCCTTTGGGAAGAATGTTTACAAAGCGATACCTACCGAAACGGTAAGGGCAGCACTGTAGCGGCCTGTACAGATGGGACATTGGATAAAAGAACCTTCAGTGCAATTGCAGGGGTATCCAATATTGGCCTAGAGCGGAATTGGACGGGGCATATTTTTGCACAGGCGAATTGGTACGCTTTCGGCAGACTTGCCTGGGACAATAAACTTAAGAGTGAAGATATTGCAGATGAATGGATTAGGCAAACTTTTTTAAGTCCTACGGAAAAGAAAATGGAGCGAACCTTTGTAAAGCCAATAAAAGAGATGATGATGCAGAGCAGAGAAGCGGCTGTGGATTATATGATGCCTTTAGGATTGCACCACATTTTTGCCGAAGGCCACCATTACGGGCCCGCCCCATGGTTCTCGAATAAAGCCATCAGGGCCGATTGGACTTCGGTATACTACCACAATGCAGACCTTTTAGGAGTAGGTTTTAACAGAAGCAGCACCGGTAGCAATGCCGTTGAGCAGTACCATGAACCACTCCGAGCTACATTTAACAGCCTGGAAAGTTGTCCGGAAGAATACCTGTTATGGTTTCACCATGTGCCATGGACTTATAAACTTAAAAATGGAAACGACCTTTGGACAGCGCTTTGTTATCGTTACGATTCGGGGTTGCAACGTGTTCGTGCTTTCCAGCGCATTTGGGACAGTACCAAGGGCTTGATTGATGATGAGCGGTTCAGATCCGTGCAATCCAAGCTCAAGATCCAAAGCCGTGATGCACAGGTTTGGAAGGATGCCTGTTTGTTATATTTCCAGCAGTTTAGCAAAAGAGAAATTCCCTATGATTTGGAACGCCCAATATATGAATTGGATACTTTGAAAAAGCTGACCAAAAGTAAGGACTATGAATAGTCTGTTTTCATCAAAACAAAACCAAAAAATTCGGTGGTGCGAATTTTTTGGTTGCAAGAGATCCATCTAGCGCAAGTCTTAGCGCCCCGGCAAAAGCAAAGGCCTGTCTTGTGCTTTTCGTTAAATTGATACATTAATCCTTTAGGGCACAAGTCAGCCAGCCCACATTGTCCAAACCACTAAGACTTGCGCCAGTGAGGCGCTAATTCAGCATGAATTCAGGTTTGTTTTGGCCTGGAAGAATCACATTGCGGGTACAGCTCCGATTTGAGTCAGTAAAGCAAGTAAATCAGGTTGTCCTACTTCTTCTATGATCTGGTTGTTAGACAAACGGTAAAAATTTATTGCTGCAACTGCAATAGGTTTTTCAGTTGCGGGTACGCCAAAGAAAGTTCCTTTATGAGTTCCTTTCATGGTAAACCTAACCGCTACCCTATCATTCTCAGTAATCATCTCTTCAATATTCCACTGAATATCCGGAAAGCCGCTGCGCATCATTCCGATAATCGTTAAATAACCTTTAGGACCTTGTAGCGGGTCAGCCTGAAAAGGCACATGAAACTTCGCTGCCGGATTTATTAATTGTTGTGCTAAATTTTCGTCGGCAGTATTGATGAACTGTAAAAATTGATCAAAAAATTCTTTTGTTGCTCCCATTTTCTATTTTTTCGCTTATAATATGCACTTGTTTTTATAATGTAAAGATGGGCCATAATTACCTTTCTAGCCAATAAACAAGCTTAAGAAATAGTCTTAATGTAGATTAAGGGTAGGTGTTATTTTAATGATATATTTTTTCTGATCTTGCTGAGAAATTCAGGCGTGATGCCAAGATAGGAAGCGATCTGCGTATTGGGTAATCTTGAAGCTAGCGCTGCATATTGTGCCAGGAAATCCAGATAGCGTTGCGCTGCATTTGAACTGAAATTTTGTAACAAGCGGTTTTGAAGTTCAATGAACTTTTCCTCCACGATTACCCGAAAATTTCTATCAAACTTTGGTGAATTCACATAAAGATAAAGCAAGTCCTGATGCTCAATCTGTAAAATAGTGGAAGGTTCAATCGCTTCTATAAAAAGTTTACTCGGTTTTCCCGAATAGAAACTTCCAAGGTCAGCAACCCAATCATTTTCTGCTGCAAACCCCAGATTATGTTCCGTCCCTTTTTCATCGATGCCATACATTTTAAAGCAGCCTTTCTCAACAAACGTATAATGTTTGCAAACAAAGCCTTCCTGCAAGATCATTTGTCTCCGTTTTATTTTTCTGTGTGTCGTTCTTTCGGCAAGCAAGTTTATTTCCCCGGAATTTAAAGGAAGGTACTTTTTAAAATATTCGATTAATGGCTGTATCGTCAATTTTTTGATATTGGTTAAGATGAATATTTAAAATGAATCATCGTTTTACAAATATGATAAAAGTGTAAGTAATTAGATTACTGTCTAAAAGAAAAGTTATACCTATGAAAAAAGCACCTCACGGTCAGAACCTTGATGTTGTTGCCATTCAGCTGCATCGCCAAAAGATGAAGATGTTGTAGATAGTAGAATTAAATTAAAGTAGGCGACAAAGTTTGAATTAATCTTTCTTTGTCGCCCGCCCACACCGACTTGTTGTGATATACCGCGATTTCTCCTGGTTACCTTTTAGCTTCGGCTCATGCCAATGCCTCCACCAAATATAGCATGTTATTGAAGGTGCGTTAATGGTTAACCATTTTCATTGCTCCTTCACTATAACGCTCACCAGTTATAGGATATCGCTTGATCAATTCATCAACCGCTGTAAGATCATCACCCGTCAGCTCAACTTCAATCGCACCTACATTATCTTCCAGGTAATTTCTTTTTTTCGTGCCTGGAATCGGGATAATATCCTCCCCTTGCGCCAGCACCCATGCCAGAGCAAGCTGTGCGGGCGTGCAACCTTTGGTACCTGCCAGTGCAGCAAATTCAGCTATGAGCCTATTGTTATTTGTAATATTTTCCTGTTGGTAACGTGGCAGGGTTCTCCTAAAATCATCATCTGCCAAGGTGTTTACATCAAGTGCATTGGTAACCAGGCCCCGTGCCAGTGGAGAATAAGGCACAAGTGAAATACCAAGTTCACGGGTAGTCTGTAATATCCCATTTTCCACATCCCTTGTAAGTAACGAGTACTCACTTTGCAGCGCAGCAATCGGGTGCTCGGCATGTGCTTTGCGTAAAGAAGCGACAGAAGCCTCACTAAGTCCAAGATAGCGTACCTTTCCCTCTCTTACCAGATCCGCCATAGCGCCAACGGTTTCTTCAATCGGAATGTTCGGGTCAACCCGATGGGCATAGTAGAGGTCTATGGTATCAATTCTCAATCGTTTCAGGCTCTGTTCAACAGCAACTTTCATCCAGCCGGGAGAACCATCAAAATAAGTTCCCGTTGCGCTGCTGGGGCCGGCAATTCCATCTTTAAAACGGAACCCAAATTTAGTTGCAATAAATACCTTGTTGCGGTTAGGTACGAGTACCTTACAAATGAGCGCCTCATTTGCTCCATTTGCATACATATCGGCTGTATCCCAAAAATTGATCCCAAGATCAAGTGCTTTTTCAAGCGTCGCTAAACTTTCTTTGTCGTCTGTAGGCCCATACGCAAAACTCATGCCCATGCAGCCTAAGCCAAGTGCAGACAGTTTCTCGCTGGTTGTCCCTAAATTTCTATATTTCATTTTGATAAGATTTTGTTTCCTCAAATGTAGATAAGAAAGCAAAACCATCACTTATAAGCATCAAACAGATCGTTATAATATTCAAACAGTTTCTCTCAGTTTAGTAGGTACTGAACCGGTATGTTTTTTAAAGAACAGTGTAAAATACGAGGGGTATTCGAAGCCCAGGCTGTAGGCAACATCACCGATATTCCAGTCGGTATGCTGCAATAGTGCCTTAGCCTCTTTAACAATCCGGGCAGCGATATGAGCGGTTGTCGTTTTACCGGTAACCTCTTTTACGGATCGGTTAAGGTGATTGATGTGTACAGATAAAGCGTCGGCATAATCGGCAGGGTTTTTCAATTTGAGTATAAGCGTAGGAGAATCTATCGGAAACTGTCTTTCCAGCAGTTCAAGAAATAAGGCAGAAACCCTTGAAGAGGCATTGGCATAGGTATGAAAATTTGTGGCTGGATTATTTTTCATCGCCTCATGAATCAACAGGTGCAAATAGCTGCGCAGTACATCGTACTTGTGCGGATAAGTTGAGCACATCTCTGCCTGCATCTTTTGGAATATGGCCGAAATTTCGCGCAATTGGACTTCGTCTGGAAAGAACACCGGATTACAGCCAACCTTAAACAAAGGTGAATCCCGCAGGTTATTTACCCGTTCACTATGCTGAATGAAATCTTCGGTAAAAAGACAATACCAGCCCGACTGCTGATCAGAGTCTGCTTCCCAGGAATAGGGCACAATAGGATTTGAAAATAGCAGTGCAGGTCGGTCAATCTGTATCCACTTATCCGCATAATAGATCTTTCCTTTACCAATGATAAGAGAAACTTTATAAAAATCGCGGCGGCTGTATGGGCTTACCACGGCGCAGTTATCTCTTGTGAACACGTTTATGTGGCCAATGCCAGCATTATCAAGCGGAACATCTATGGGCGCATGGCTTGGCAGTCTGTTGTAAAAATCAATAACGGTCTCTGCTTGTTTCATGCTGTAAATTTATAAAAATCAAACAATATACCTTGCATAAAGCAAATTGATTGACCCTGTACCGTCAACTCCAGAAGCCTCTAAAACCAACTGCTTATCAGAATTAATTAACAATTTGTTTTTGATGAAGAGCGATCAATAGATTATTTTTTCCAATCTATCATCCAAAGCCCTTACTAAACCCAAAGTATCTTCCAATAGTCTGTATTTAACGATCAGTCCCTTAACAATGGTTAAGGGAGCAAATTGTTTCAACTCACCAGTCCAAAGCGCTCAGACATATTATTCATCATAATGTATTTGCTTTGAAATAAAAAAATACCTTCTTTTGCGACTTAATTTATATTTAGTCTAAATAAGTGAAGGATGAAAAAAATTTTACAGTTAATTTCAGGGATGAGCTATATTCCCTTGCTTTCAATAATTGTTCTGATCACCAGCCCTTATGGTAGCGTGGCACAGGAACGTGAGTCTCATACAGGTAGAATCCGTGGCAAAGTAGTTACAGATGATGGTCACATCGCACAGAGTGTAACCATAAAAATCAAATCATTAAATAAAACAACCGTAACCAACTCCAGTGGTGAATTCGAATTTAAAAATATTCCGTTTGGGAAATACACGATAGAGGCGGTAATGATCGGCTCAAATTCGGCTTCTGTAATGGTGGAGCTATCAGCTGACAATCCCGGTCCGAAGGTTGAGCTTCAGCTCGAATATTCTTCACAGAAACTCGATGAGGTGGTTGTACGCACAGGCGGTAACCGCTTTGCGAAAAAAGAAAGTGACGACGTAGCAAAACTGCCTTTGAAGAACATGGAAAATGCTCAGGTATATACCGTTGTAAGTAAGGAGCTGATGAAAGAGCAGATCGTTACGGACTATAATAGTGCATTTAAAAATGTACCTGGAGCAGGAATTGCAGAGGTGCGCAATCAAGGCCGTACAACCAGCATTTCAAGAGGTTTCCCAACGCCTCAGGTGGTGAGAAACGGCGTAGGAAGTTTTACCTACACTACAATAGACCCTGCAAATCTGGAGCGTATTGAAGTGATAAAAGGCCCATCGGCAACATTGTTTGGAAGTACCATATCATCTTTCGGCGGGCTATTTAACCGTGTTACCAAAAAACCTTATGAAAGTTTTGGAGGTGAGGTATCCTATTCTGCTGGCAACTGGGATCTGAACCGTTTGACTGCAGATATCAATTCTCCGATAAACGAGGAAAAGACTGCACTGATACGTATGAATACGGCGTTGCACAGCGAGCGGAGCTTTCAGGATGCAGGTTTTAATAAGAGTTATTTACTGGCACCAAGTTTTTTATACAAAGTTAATGAGCGACTAACCCTGACGCTTGATGCCGAGATCAGCGGTTCAAAAGGGACCTCGCCTATGCGCCTGTTGCCATTGGCACCAACCAATGCATCTCCAGTTCCAATTGCAACAAGCATTAAGGAACTTAATATCCCCTATAACCTTTCTTTTGCAAACAATACAGTGGCCTATACTAGTCAACAGTACAATATTTTTGCGCAGATGAAATATAAAATCTCAGATCATTGGACCTCACAGACCATCTTTTCAAGAACAAGGTCTTCATCAGACGGATATGTTACCCAGTTAAGGGTCCGCAGCGCCACTACTGTCCGTCAGGAAGTAACCCTTCAGGAATACCCATATTACGGTACAGATATCCAACAGAACTTTATCGGAGATTTTAAAATAGGTAAACTTAGGAACAGGATTGTAGCAGGTTTTGATTTTTACAGTTTAAAGGCGAACCGTAACGATGCTGCAGTGAACATGACAGATATTAATATGACTGTTCCTGGAGCAGCATATAATAACTTTACAGCAGCTAAAATTGCCCCAATGTTTGCTACAGCAACCTTCAACAATTTTACGGCAAACAAAGAAAATACCTATAGTGGTTATGTATCGGACGTATTGAATATTACAGATCGCATCATTGCAACTGCTGGTTTACGGATAGACAGGTATTTTAATAAAGGGATTTTTACACCCGCCACCGGCATACTTTCAGGAGATTACAACCAGACGGCCTATTCACCGAAATTCGGATTGATTTATCAGGCAGTAAAGGATAAGGTATCTATTTTTGCCAACTATCAGAATGGTTTCAGCAATAACTCTGGAACAGATTTTAATGGCAACACTTTTAAACCGAGCTGGGCTAACCAGGCTGAAGGTGGAGTTAAACTAGATTTTAGCAAAGTTAATGCGACCTTGAGTTATTACGATATCAAAGTAACCAATATTTTAATTCCGGATCTGGTAAATGGAAATTCTTTCAATGTTCAGGATGGTACACAATTGAGCCGGGGTTTTGAGGGAGAGCTTATTGCCAACCCAGTTGCCGGCCTAAATATTATTGCGGGTTATACCTATAACTTCAGCAAGATCACCAACGGAAGTGTGGCAACAAATGGCCTGCGTCCAACAACGGCAGGATCTCCAAAAACCGCTAACTTTTGGATCAGTTATCGTATTGTTAAAGGTGATGCGCAAGGCCTCGGAATTGGATTTGGTGGAATTTATGGTAGCGAGTATTACCAGACCAATGTGAATGCTACAGCAGCTGCACCTGCTTTTAAATTCGCTGTACCGGAATATACGGTACTCGATGCCTCTGTATTCTATGACCAGCCTAAATTTAGAATTGGCCTTAAAGTAGATAACCTGACCAATGAAAAATACTGGTCGTATCGTTTTCAATCACAGAATCCGACAAAAATCACTGGAAATATCGTACTCAAATTTTAATCCTTCAAATTTAGGAGAACAATCTATGTAAATATGGGTGCAATAGCCAACTGCTGTTGTACCCATATTTTATATTCCTCCTTTTATCCTGTTCTGGACATCATCATTTCTCCAATCCGATGCGCTCCATACGATAGCTATCGGATCGAAAAGACGATCGATTTTTGGTATCAAGGTTAAAAATCTACATGATAATCTTTGGAGAACGGTTTTGCTGCCCAGGCTTTTTTTGATGTCCATTCTGCCGAAGGTGCTGCCCAAAATTCGTCGGTAGCGGGTAAACCCAAAGGAAGAAACGATAGTGTAGCCATGTACAAACTGCCTGTTGAGGTATAATAATCTGCTATTTCCGGATCATGCCCACAAAAGCCAAGCTGTAACCATCCTTTTGCATCAAAAGTTCCAGGTATGTCATACATATTCTTTTTCACTTTAGTTAAGGCAGAACGCACTTGAGCGGGCTGAATGGTAGTCGGTAACTTATGCATGAGGGCAATTTGGCTTAAAGCCTGAAAAGCACCTGTTCTATAAGTAATCGAACGCCCAATTGGTGGATAGGTTCCTTCGGGAGAAATCATGCGCTCTTGCCCTACTACGTAACGCTGCATCCTTTTTACGGCAAGATCGTATCGTTCTTTTTTGATTAGCTTTTTATCGAGCATAACAGCTAGCGTATCCACCATCATCGGGTGGATTACAAAAGAGTTGTAATAATCAAAAGCCATGTTTACACCATCACCGTACCAACCATCTCCTTTGTACCATGCGTTTAAGGTATCTACCCCTTCATTTAAGCGGCTTTCATCGTGTTGTTCGCCAATCGATAATAAAAAGGCTTCGGTAATAGAACCAAATAACAACCAGTTATTTTTAAAGGGTTTTCTGTTCCTCAATGATTTAAACGAAGCAATAATTTCGCGTTTTGTTTCGGGTTTTAACGGCTCCCATAAGGCTCTAGGGGCCCTTAAAAAGGTTTGTGCCAGGTAGGCTGAATCAACAATCGGCTGATAATCTTTGGTAAAATTTAGTTTATCAGGACTATTTACCGCAAAACAGCTATCCAATCCCTGAATGGCCTGTAATTTCAACTTGTTTCTTAACACACCTTCGGTTGTGGTATCATCAGGTAACGAAAGCCAGGGTGCAATTCCGGCATAGGTACGGCCAACAGCTTCTAAGTACGATACAGCAGGTGTTCTGGAATCGAATTTCGGCGCCGTAACCACTGGCATATTTTTAATCAATGTTCCATCGGCTAAATTGGAAACAACGGGGCTGGCAATTTTATACAGGAGTTTATACCAATATTCTCTGTCGCTTTTTGGTTGAGCGTTTGTACTGTTATCAATTTTTGTTGCGGATAAAATTTCGTTAGGATTAAACAGCCCAAATACTCCGGTTAATGACAACGCGCCTATAAATTTTCTTCTTTCCATTTTGTGTGTGTTATAAATACCAGTTTTTGTAGCGCATTAGCGCCTCGAGATAATAATAATCGGCGTAGCTTAGCGGAACGTCGACTTCTGATTTAAGGGGTAAAGCGCCAGTACTGTGCATCAGTAAAAAACCACCGTTTTCACCCAGCTTTGCAGTATACGCATCAGAAGAAAGTGAAATAATCATTTTTTTTGCTTCGCCTACATATAATTTTCGCTCGCTTTTTGTTGCATATTGTCCTAATTCCAACAAACCAGAGGCAATAACAGCAGCGGCTGAGGCATCGCGATAGGTATCTGGAATGTTTGGTGCGTTAAAATCCCAATATGGAATCTGATCGGTCGGCATATTTGGGTGGTTGATAATAAACCTGGCGATGTTTTTTGCCTGATTAAGATAATGTTTGTTCCTGGTAAAACGGTACATCATGGTATAACCGTATAATCCCCAACCCTGGCCGCGGCTCCAGGCCGATTCGTCAAATGCGCCCTGGGCCGTACCCCTTTTAAGTACTTTGCCAGTAGTCATATCGTAATCTACTACATGGTAGGAACTATAGTTTGATCTGAAATGGTTTTTAAGCGAAGTATCGGCATGGTTGATGGCAATTTTCTTGTATTTCGGGTCACCACCATGATCAGATACCCATGCCAATAATTCCAGATTCATCATATTATCAATAATAACAGGGCCTTTCCATTGTTTACTGCTATTCCACGATTGGATTACTTTAGCAGCCGGGCGGTAGCGCGTAGCAAGCGAAGCTGCAGCTGTATCGATGGTTGGCTTATATCGCGCATTACCTGTAATGCGATAGGCGTTGCCGAAACTACAGAACATCATAAAACCTAAATCATGGTTTCCGGTATAATGTTTCTCCTTTTCTAGTACAGCAAGGCGTTTTTCTGCCTCTTTTAAGGTGCCAGAATCTTTGGTGTATTCGTAAATATAAAGTAGCGAACCCGGGTAAAAACCACTGCACCACCATTTGGTATCGCTCGTTTCCAGCTTATTATTTTTTGCATAATAGGTTTTCGGCATGCGGTCTGCCGGTGTGTTTTTGGCCAATAGCTGATATTGTTTTTGTGCAAATTCAAATTGCCTGTTGAGCAGATTTTTCATTGCTTCTTTTTCATTAGCTGCCTCTTGTCCATGAGCAATTACTGCTGTAGCCAAAAAACTCAAGGCGAACAATAATTTCTTCATAGGTTAGGTAAATTTGTATAATTCATTTTGTATTAAGCCTTAACATAGGCTTTTGATGTTGGTTGCGGCAAATTTGTGCTTTTACAAGTTCAAAAGAGGTGAAAATCGGAAATGATATGGTAGAAAATCGGAAATCAACTATCTTTTTAAAGTGAATTTTAAAACAATCCATTTTACTGATGGTGTTTTATCCAGTTGATCGTTTCTTTTGAAAAATAATGCCCAATGAGTGGCTATAGGATTTTGAAATCTGTAAAAAGGAATGCCTCCCATCAGAGAACAGCCTTTCTTTCAACCTAACCAGTCTTTAATCAATGCCATATTGATTAATGGTACTGGATTTCATTATGCTTATCTTATTGAAAATCAATTGTTTTTTTAACTCAGTATAGTGTTTAATAAAAAAAGTTAATGCAGGGTTTTTATTCGATTCTTTATAAGCCAATACCACTTCGGTATTAACGGGAATAGCATCAAATTCAATAAAGGATACTTTCAACTGTGCATATTGTTTTTTTAACGACAATGGCAAAATAGATACCCCAAGGCCTGCTTCTACCAGTTGTAATATAGAGTGTACGTTGTTTGCCTCGTGGGTAATATCTGGACTAAAACCCATCCGCTGGCAAATCTCCATAAGTTTCTGGTTATATTGAGGCGCAAAATCTTTATTAAAGAATATAAACGGGCTTTTTTTCAAAAAATCGGCAAGTTCGTCCTGACCATTAATTTTTTGGTCTGTTAAAGGAATAACCACCACAAATGGATCAAAGAACAAAGACTCTACTTTCAATTTTTCCGATAAAACCGGTGCTCTTAAAATCCCCACATCTAAACCACCATGTTCTAGCTCTTTAATTTGAGCAAGTGTTGGCACTTCGAATAAACTCGTTTTCAGATAGGGAAATTCCTGATGCATTAATTTTAAAATTTCTGCGAGGTGAGATTGATAAACCGAACTGATGTAGCCAATCTTTAATTCGCCGCTAACGCCTTCATGAATTTTACGAACCACTTCTTTACTCTCTTCCAGTTTGGCAAACATGGCATCTACTTCAGCCTTAAAATACTTTCCGGCATTTGTTAATGCAACCCGCTTATTACTCCTGGTAAACAATTGTACTTCGAGTTCTTCTTCCAATTCTCTAATCTGCCTGCTCAAAGGGGGCTGCGAGATGAAAAGTTTTGCTGCAGCCTTGGTAAAATGAAGTTCTTCTGCAACAGTTTTAAAGTACAACAAATGCCTGAGTTCCATATTTATAATACCTAATAAGTATCGCTCTATGCCAAAATTGATATTTTACAAATATGATCAACAGCATTAACTTTACAAAAAAATTAAAGCAATGAATAAAGATTATTCGCATAAGGCAACAAATGAAGAAATTAAAATCAGGTTTGATAACGATGTAGAACGTTTCTCGAACTTAGAAAGTGGACAACAAACCACTATAGATGCTCCACTTACCATGGAGCTTTGCACCGGAGCGGCCAAATATATTAATCCAAATGCAAAAGAACTGTTGGATATTGGATGTGGTGCGGGCAATTACACGTTAAAAATGCTCAGTAAAATTCCAAACCTTAACTGTACGCTTAACGACTTAAGCTTACCGATGCTAGCGCGTGCAAGTGATAGGGTATCGGCACAAACCACCGGAACAGTAACGGTTATACAGGACGATATGCGTAACCTTAATTTACCCGATAGTCATTTCGATATTATACTTGCAGCTGCAACATTTCATCATTTGCGCACCGATGCCGATTGGGAGCTTGTTTTTACTAAGGTTTATAGGGCTTTAAAACCTGGGGGCAGTATCTGGATTTCAGATCTCATTGCACACGATTCAGTTTTGATCGATAATCTTTTTCAAGATCAATACGGGGCCTACCTGGAAACACTTGGTGGTGCAGAATATAAGCAAAAGGTATTTGATTATATTGAATATGAAGATACCCCGCGCTCTTTAAACTATCAACTGGCTTTATTGCAAAAAGTTGGTTTCAGCGTTACCGAAATCCTGCATAAGAACTCTTATTTTGCAGCTTTTGGAGCGATAAAATAGAACGATTATGCCAGGTGATATTGCAATCATTACCTGGCATAATCCTCCCCTATTAACCGCCTGCCGAATTACTCATAGCTAGGCTTAAAACCCTCACTTAATGCTATTAATTCGTCGTTATTGATCAGACCGGAACTTTTACGGTACCGTTTGTGGTACGCAATATGCAAACTTCTTCATTTGCAGTTGAGGATACATAATGACTGATTTCGGATTCAATTTCAGATAAACGGATCAGCAGTTCGTAATAGATATAGAGCGGAAAATTCACAGCGCAAATTTAACACTATAAAAAGCTAACATTTAATTATTGTGATGTTAACATTAACCAATCTTGTAATAATAGCTTAACAAAGGACGCCATTTCTTTTAAGGCGATATGCGGTAGATAAATCCACTTTAAAAATTAATCCCGGGTTAACAATAGTAGTTTTAAGTTTGTTCCTAAAATCCGGAAAGGCGATGACAAACTCCATAACCTACTTAAAAAGAACAACTTATTACAACATTTATCTTGTCATCCTGTTTTTAGCCATTCTACCTTCATGTAAAAAGGGCAATAAAAACCCCGATTATCCAATTGGAAGCAACGAGAATATCAACACCTGGATACTCGATAGCCTTAAACGCTACTATTATTGGAATGAGCAATTGCCTGCCGATCCTAATATCAGTTTATCACCAAAAGATTTTTTTAATTCCATCCGAAATTCATCCGATCGCTTTTCATATATCAGTATTCCTAAGGGCCCTACCACCGCAGCCCCAAGCAATAGAAATTTTGGTTTTGATTACGCAACGGTAAGCGACCAAAACAACACAAAGGTTATCGGGATCATTAAAGTTGTATTAAAGGATTCTCCGGCTTCGAGGGCTGGTTTAAAACGTGGAGATTACATCAGTAAAATTAACGGCAAAACCTTAACTGCTAGTAATGCACAAACTTTACAAACCGAAATCTTAAGCAGCGACCGCTTTTCTTTAGGTTTAGCCGAGCTAAATAACAATACCTGGACAGATACACGCACTGTTGACTTAAGCAAAGGTGTAATACTCGACCAACGGGAGATTAGCAAGGTTATTGAAAGCGACGGAAAAAAAATCGGTTACCTCTATTTTCTGGATTTTAATGGGGGCTTGGCCAGCTCGCTCACTCCTGTTTTTAGTAACTTTAAAGCAGCAGGCATATCCGAACTGATCCTCGATCTCCGTTATAACGCGGGGGGGCAGGTAGCAGAAGCAGCTGGAGTATGTGCCATGATCGCTAAAAACGTATCGTTCGATAAGCGTTTTATTACCTACAGAGGCAATAAAAATGGAGGTGCCAAAACAGAATCTATTGGTACTGCAGCTACTTTCGATGGCACCGTAAATTTCAATACCCTTTTGCAACAAAACCTTGGCCTAAGTCGGGTTTATATTTTATCAACCGCCGCCACAGCATCTGCATCAGAAGTCATGATCAATAACCTTAAACCTTTTATTCAGGTGGTGTTAATCGGCGAAAAAACTAGGGGAAAAGATGAAGCATCGTTTAGGATATTTGATGCCAGAAGTCCGAAACAGGTGAACTGGGAAATGCATCCGATTGTCTATAAACTTTTTAATGCAAATGGCAGCGGTGGGTATAGTGCGGGAATCAACCCCGATATCGCGATCAATGAAATGAGTATTTTGCCCTTGCTCCAACTAGGTGATGCTGCAGATCCTATGGTAAAAACAGCAATCGCTGTGATAACAGGCAAAACCATCAAAACTTCGATTACTAAAAATAATGTGCTTTCTGGAAGCTTTCGGGCTGATCATATTTTAATAGATTCGAGAGCACAGTCTGCTCAACAGAGTATCGTAACTACTCATCGGTTAAGGTGATAGAAAAGGTTTTCATTGCGTTAACATTAACTTTAAACGCGACCGCTAACTTGCCCCCATAACCGCTACTTATGGAACAGTTGGAAGATTTTAAAAACGCAAAACTCCTGAATGCAGTGAAAACTGGCAATTCAGCTGCTTTTAATGAAATTTACCATCTGTACCGCAAAAAAATATATGGTTATGCCTACCATTTTACACGGGGCAAAGAAGAAGCCGAAGAACTTACTCAGGATGTTTTTGTAAGGCTTTGGGAGAACAGATCGAAGATCGATCCGGAAAAGAATTTTGATGCCTTTCTTTATACGCTTATCCGCAACAATTTCCTCGCTACACTTCGTAAAAAAGCCAGAGAAAAAGCTTACAGTAGCGAGAACCTTAAGTATGAGCAGTCTTTTAATGCCATAGAAGACGAACTTAATGCGAAAGAAACTAAACAGATTGCACAGGAAGCAATAGAAAGTCTTTCTCCACAGGTAAAAAAAATATACCTGATGAGTAGAAATGACCACCATACGCATGAGGAAATATCGCAACTGATGGGCATCTCGAAAAACACGGTAAACAATCACCTCAAAAAATCACTAGGTATAATGCGGAAATATTTTAGCACTTATTCTCCAGAAACGATCCTGTCTTTTGTATTGATGTTGTTTTGTTAAGCGGGTGGCATGGAGCGTTAAGATAAATGCCCTGTTCCATTTTACATCATCCATCTTCCCTTTTTTCATCTTATATCATTTCATCATTAAGAAGTTAAGAGCATTAAGTTTTTTTAGCACCTCCCTGAGTCGCGTCCTCCTGAGCTTTTTTCAGGATCTATCTTGCTAGTAAGACCCTGAAATAAATTCAGGGTGACGAATCAAGGATTAGCTATTGCTAATTGAACATTGGTTATTAATCCCCTACTCCATCATCCCTTTTACATCATTCATCATTTCATCAATAATGAAGTTAAGGACATTAAGGTTTTTCTAGCGCAGCCCAAGCGGTCGTCCTCCTGAACTTGTTTCAGGATCTATCCTAACTCCAACCACAAAAATTAATCACCTATTAAACAACACTTTACATTTTATTCTAAAAAAAACATTTTTCTGGATAGCTGTATCCAAAGTTTCGTGCATATATAATACAGTAGCGCGCAGCATAAAAGCTTACAAACATTAAAGTGAAAGAAAACATTAAAATACTATTTGGACATTACTTAGCAGGTAAAACCAATCCGGAACAAGAAAAAATCCTGATGGAGTACCTGGCCGACCCGGCAAATGCCGATTCTGAATTTCACGATGTAATGGAAAAAGCCTGGACAAAACAAAGGGGAGAAACCGATTATTCTTTAGCCGCAGTTCAAGGACTGGCACAGATATGGAATAAAGTTGAGGAACGCCAACCAAAAAGCCGATCACTCTTCCCATTATTAAAATATGCCGCAGCAATTGTGGTCATCATTTCTGCATCACTTGGTTGGTATGCGTATAAGAAAACACAACAACCTTTACAAACTACAATTGCCCTTATAAGTAAAATCACTCAAAAAGGCGAAAAAGTAAAGTTGGTTTTACCTGATAGTTCTATTGTCTACCTCGGTGCGGGAAGTAAACTTACCTGGCCATCGCACTTTGTGAAGGGCGGTTTAAGAAACATACAGCTTGATGGAGAAGCTTTTTTTGAAGTAAAACGCGATACCACCAGTCCTTTTATTGTACATAGCGGGCAGATGCAGACACAGGTTTTGGGTACTTCATTCAATATCTATGCGTACCCAAAAGATAGAACATTTAGTGTTGCTGTGCGCACTGGTAAAGTGAAGGTTTCGGAGAACAGCCAAGGTAAACTAAAAGAACTTTCACTGCTTACTCCTGGCATGAAAATATTATATCATTTAAAGGAACGGAATTATACGGTACACACTGAACGGGTAACGGAAGTAAATGCCTGGATCAAAAATAGCTTCGCTTTTAAAGATGTAACGCTACCAAATATGCTCAAATCATTGGAAAGATATTACAATGTGCACATCGAGCTAAAAAGTAATAAACTTAATCAATGCAGGTTTAATGCCACCTTTTCGAACAAAAGCATCAGCAATGTAATGGAAGAGCTCCATGTGATGAGTGGAAAACACCTGAAATACAAAATAGATACAGGCACTAAAACAATTACCGTATGGGGGGAGGGCTGCCAATGATAGGTTAGCTTAATTAAGGGCGCAATATACAGGCGCAACATTACCGGATTTATACCTATGAAAAATAAATTAAACCTCTTAACACAAACATGGAGCCGGATTGCTCGAACAATCCAGCTCCTAAACAAAAGTTTTTAACCCGTGAGAATTAAAAAACATCTTGAACCCATGAAAATAGGGTTTTATGAATATATAAAAGAATATATTATCAATTTCGATTACAGGCCAGCGGCAATTATGTTGGTACTGTGCGCCCTGTTGTTTAATGAGGCAATAGCAAAAAGCTTTGAGCAAACACCAAGAGAAAGTAGTATAAGCATCAAAATAGCCGAAATGAGCATCTCGGATGCCCTTAGTCTTTTAGAAGAAAAAGCAGGCTTGTCGATTAATTACAATAGATCGATTTTTAGCCAGAACAGCAAAATAAGCCTAGAGGTAAAAAACATGCCACTTGAGCTGATCCTCAAAAAAATACTTTCAGGAACCAGGGTCACCTACAGGTTTGCCGATACCAATACCATATTGCTTTATAAACTTCCTGATCCGGTAAAACCCGGACGTATATCAGGAAAAATATTCGACGAAAAAGGTGAAACCCTCCCTGGTGCTTCCATTAAGGTTATCCAAACGGGCAAAGCCACACAAACCGCCAGCGATGGAAGTTATACTTTAAGCGTTGAACCAGGCATCTATACTATAGAGGTCAGCTATATTTCTTTTGTTACCCAGCGCATTAGCGAGGTAAATGTAAAGGCTGACAAAAATACACCATTAGACATTTCGTTAAAACCTGATGCAAAAGGCTTACAGGAAGTGGTAGTAACAGCCAGTTACAAAAAAGCATCAGTTGAGGGTTTACTGGCCCGCCAGAAAAATGCCTCCGAAATCAGCAATGGTATCAGCGCCGAACAAATTGCCAGAACACCGGATAAAAACATAGGTGAAAGTTTGAAACGCATTAGCGGCGTAAGTTCTATAGACAATAAGTTTGTAATTGTAAGGGGAATTGGCGAGCGTTACAATTCGGCTCAATTGGATGGCGTGACCCTGCCAAGTACAGAAGCGCAGACACGTAATTTCTCCTTTGATCTTATTCCATCTAACCTCGTTGATAACGTAGTAGTGAGTAAAACGGTTACGCCCGATATGAACACCAGTTTTGGTGGTGGACTGATCCAGATTAACACTAAAGACATCCCCACTGAAAATTTTATGAGCTTTACTGCAGGTACATCGTACAACGACCAGAGTACGGGTAAGGATTTTTTAAGCCACAAGAGAGGTAAATATGATTATCTGGGCTTTGATGATGGCCGAAGGAATTATCCTAAAGACCTTGTTGTAACTGATAGAAGAGTCGCACCCAACAATAGTTTAACAGAAGCGGAATATGCAAAAAAGGTAGAAATGCAGAGCCGTTTATTTACCAACGATAATTTTACAATATACCGTTACCAAGCTGCACCCTCTCAAAACTATCAATTCAGTATCGGAAGAATGATTCAGGTTGATACCTTAAAACAAAAGAGACTTGGTTTTACAGGATCAATAAGTTACCGGAACACACAACAGATCAACACATTTGATCAACAGAAAAGAGGAGACTGGTCTGCTTCTGAATTATATAACAATGCCGGTTCTAGTTATGGTTTTAACACAACCTGGTCTGCGCTGTTAAACATTGGCTACCAATCGGGCAAAAACAGGTATAGTTTCCGCAACAATTACACGCACATGTACGACAATGCGTTGGTGAGAACACTTGGACACAGTTTTGATGTTTCAGGCAATACACCCGCCAACCGTTTGGAAGAAACAGATGATCCAACATTTACAGGTCTGTTACAGAACAAACTAAGTGGACAGCACCAGGCAGGTAAATTTAAAATAGAATGGAATCTTGCCCGAACATCGATCAACCGTACCGAAAAAGATGTGATACTGGCCACCCAGGTGCCAAGGCTTATCGGTAAGGAATACCAGTATTTTTATGATATTGTAAACAGTAGTGAGCCCCGTATCCTACCGACCTCCCGTCACCATTATGAAAATGCCGAAGAGCATTATTCGTGGGATGTGTCTACATCTGTTCCCTTTGAAGTATCAGGAACAAGAAACACGTTAAAAACAGGATATTTCGGAAACTGGAAACAAGCACGATTTAACTGGACAATCGCTTCCTTTTCGGCCAATTTTAATACCCTGCCAGATAGCCTGCGCTATTTAACAATAGCAGAGATGCAACAGCCCGAAAACATTCGCGGTGCTAATGGTTTCTTCTATAATGTGGGGAATGGTTTTCAGGATATATACAAGGGCAAAAGCCTTACACAGGCTGGTTTTGCGATGTTTGACACCAGGTTTCTGGAGAAATTCAGATTGGTTTGGGGTGTACGTGCAGAATATTATAAATATGATGAAATAAACAACGGGAACAACACCAACCTCAAAATATTCAGTATCAAACCAGATAAACACTGGCAATGGCTTCCATCTGCAAATTTAACTTACAGCCCTACAAGTAGCCTCAATATCCGGACCGCCTTTTCGAGCAGCGTAATCCGACCTGAACTATTAGACAATAGTCAGTTTTGGAGATATAGCCCGTATCTTGGTGCACAATTCGGCAACCAGGGCTTATACAGTACCAGGATTAATAGTTACGACCTGAAAGCAGAGTGGTTTCCCGGACTTGGTGAAATTATTTCTACAGGAGGCTTTTACAAGAAATTCGACACACCCACCGAACTTACCTTTAGTACCGCTTCAGGCAACATCAACTACTACTTAAAAAGTGCCGATTTTGCACAAGTTTATGGGCTAGAGCTTGAACTACGGAAAAATTTCAGCTTTATTTCTACACATAAACTGTTTAGCAACCTAACGGCATACGCCAATTTAACCCTTCAAAGATCGGATGTGAAAGGAACATACCTGGTGGCCAATACAGATCCAAATGGTCCTCCTAGCATAGAGGCTTCAAGCAAACAGAACCGCCCCATGTACGGACAGTCGCCCTATCTGGTTAACCTGGGCTTACAATATAATGCAAGCCGTTTTGGTTTCAACATCATGTACAACAAATCTGGCTATAAAACATATATCGTAAGTGAACTGCCCGCTGATATTGAATACGAAAAACCCAGGGCACAGATAGATGCTCAGATTAGTGGACGTTTATTAAAAAACAGGCTTGAGATAAAGATCAATGCCGGAAATATTTTGAACAGGGCATCGGTTTTTTATCGAAATACCGCCAGCTATGAGGTAAATCCGGATTACGTTGGTGGCGATGCCGACCGTAGCAACAGAACAAGGTTAAAAGAAGGATATAGTAACAAATATGATGATGGCGACCTGATCAGCTTTAGCCAGAAATTTGGCCGAACCTACAGTACCTCTATTACCTACAATTTTTAAAACTACTATGAAAAACAGTATAAATAAGGTTACACCATTTAATCAGAAAGGAGGAACAACGTTTCCTGCATAGCCATAAAAAAAACGAAAGGTTGTATCAGAACCCTTCGTTTAAACCGATCATTTCTAGTGGAACGGCCAATCAGGATAAACCCGAATTATTTTAAAAACCTACTGTTAAGAACCAAGGGTGGCTAACAGGATTACTTAGTAAAATTGATAAGAAATACTAAGATATAAAAAATCATCCCATTTAGATATAAATAGGCTTTTATTTCCACGAAAATTATGGATCACCTGACCTCTTATCTAAATGACCGTAAAAAATCAACCTAAAAAACATGGATCCTACCTATGAGATCCTATGAAAAACAAAAAACGAAAATGAAAAATTTCAAAAATTTAATCGGTCTTTTATCAATTGTTGCTGTTTCTTTTACAGCTTGTAAAAAAAATGAAGGTGGATCAGCTTCATTCAACAACCGCAGCACTTCAGCAGCAGATTATTCACAATCATCATTACCGGTTGTAACCGTTAGCGGAGACATTACCAGCTCTGTTACCTGGACAGCGGGAAACGTTTATGAATTAAGCGGTATAGTAACCGTTAGAAATGGTGCAACTTTAACCATCCAACCAGGTACTTATATCAAAGCATCTGTGAATACTCCTGGTGTACAAAACGGTGTATTGGTTATTGCAAAAGATGGTACCATCAATGCTGTTGGTACAGCTGCTGATCCGATTGTATTTACCAGCCGTTACCTTTTAGATGGTGATGCCAGCACAACAGGTAAGCCAGGAGATATAGGTGGTTTAATTGTTTTAGGTAACGCAACAATCAACGTTGGCGATAAACTGATTGAAGGTTTAGCTGACCAGCCTCAGTTCCATTACGGTGGATCGAATGATGCCGATAACCGCGGTACTTTACAGTATGTACGCATCGAATATGCAGGTTTCCAATTGGCTACAAACATCGAAGTTAATGGTTTAACTTTAGGTGGTGTGGGTAGCGGTACTACTATCGACCACGTACAGGTTTCTTATGGTCTTGATGATGGATTCGAATTTTTCGGTGGTACAGTGAGCCCTAGTAATTTAATTGCTTTAGCATCTGATGATGATCAATTTGATTTTGACAATGGTTTCACTGGAATCCTGAGCGACTGTATCGCTATTGCTGATAAAAACGCTACACACAGTACAAGTGGTGGTAACAGCGATTCTAACGGTATCGAATCTGATAACAATGCACCTGCAGAAGATGCTACTTTTAGCTTAACCCCTAAAACTCATCCTGTATTGATCAATGTAAGCATTTTTGGAACAGAAAACACTTCAGGTATTGCCGGTTTAGGTTACCGTAACGGTATCCGCGAGCGTAGAGGTTCGGAAGTTACTTTATCTAACGTAATTGTTTCTGGTTACAACACCAGTATCGCTTTCGATGCTGATGCCAATGCAAGTCTTTCAGATATCTCTACTACATCTGTTCACGGTTTTGTAAACTCAATTACCGCAGCAGTTGGTGCTTACGTTGATGGTGGTGGTAACAACTTGGTAGTTAATGCAAGCAACGCAAGTTATTTTGGTGTGAGCCAACCATGGTACAATACACCAGGTTCTCCATCTACGGTTACGCTTCCAAGCTGGGCTGCTACATGGTCAAAACTTGTATTCTAATTTTTTTCTCTCTTAACTAAAGGAGGCTGTACCCTGTGGGGTACAGCCCCTTTATTACAAAAACAGACAGCTGTTTTTAAATGTAATGACCCTTTATATGAAACTAAAATTTTTTACCCTTTTCTTTTTTTCTGCTGTTGTAACCTTAAGTTTATCTTGCCGCAAAGCAGAACTTCTTCAACCAGATCCTGCTAAAATTATCCAGTTAAACATTACCGGCGCATCTGATGTAGCATTAGAATATCTGTATAAAGACAGTATTATAGCTACGCCACCTGTTGGTAGTATTAACGTAAAAACCCTCCTCTCTGTAAAAGGCGAGAATGCTACTTTAAAGGTGAGAAAAAAAGGCACCTCAGAAATATTGCTAACCAAAACCATCACAGCAATACCATTTGATCAGAACATCAGTTTGTTTTATGATGGAACCAAAATATACAACAGTGCCATTTCGCTGATTGTTAAAGGCTTTGCCTTATCTGGTGAAATCGAATTCTTATTAGATGGAAAATTATTGTCGTCGGGCACCAGCATCATCAATAGTAACTTTTTTATCCTTATTGATAAAGGAACCTCGAGGGAAATTACCATCCGCAAGAAAGGAACAACCGAAATTCTCTTTACCAAAACAATCGAATCTGAAATAGCAAGGCAGAATATTGATTTCTTTTTTGATGGAACCAAAATTACAAATAACGTTAAACTCACTCCACCGGCAAATCCTGCCAATATGATGATCAGTGCCAAGTTCGAAACCATATTTGCCCCACAATTTAAAAATGTTGATGTAGATATTGTTTTTTATACAAAACCTAAATCTGCCACCATTACAACAGCAGGAACCAAAGTTACACCAGAACTTAGGCTTACCCTTAAGAAAGATGGCTCGTTCAATTCGATAGAACTTCCGGCCCTGCCAGGACCGGATTACATCTATAGCTTTGATGTATTTGAATCGGGAACAAACAATGTCCCTTACACTACCACAGCCTCACCATTTGTAAACGCAGCATTTCCATTTAAACAGAACGAAGGAAGGTATGGCGCAATTAATTTCGAAGCAAATGCATCCAAGCTGTTTATTATAAAGGATACCAAAAATTTAGCTTCCACAACAAGATCTACCTATTTTTCAGGTGCTATTACAGATCTTTCAGAATATTTCAGATAAGTTAAATACTGTTCTAACAGGGCATAGGGGAAAACCAAAGCTAACTGCAATGGGTATTCCCCTTTTTCTTTCATTACAATTTGCGCATCAACCTATTGACAACAATCATTTAGCTTACAACATGATTTAAATCAGCTACTGATTCATTTATTTGAGCTACTGAACAATCGGTAAAAGCAATTCTAGCTTTACAAGAAAGATTATTGACTGATTTGGTGTGATTTTTTTCCAAGTACCCAGCGGTTCCGCATGCAACGGTAACACCTGTAACGTTTCATGGGCAACCAGAATAACAGGGTTTTCATCATAAATGTCCGTGGAATTCTTTCCATATCCGATTTATCACCCTTACCGCATGGGCATGCACCTTGAAAATGACCATTGCCAATTGATTCGATTGCTGCTGTCATGACACAAAAAATTGAAAACTTATACTAAACATATAGATTACCAAAAATATAGCGCTAATGTTAATATAAAATAACCTATTCAATACCAAACAGGTTGCCCCCCACATCAAGAAAATCTTGTAATTATTTCCTGACCTTTCTATAAAGCCTGGCTATTTTTTTAGCGTCCTTTTTAAATGTTTCCAGATAGTCTTCTATTTCTTTCTTTGATAATGTTTCGATCTTCGCTTTAACCGCATGCTTAAAACTACCTACTGCAAGTAACTGGTTTTTACTGTCGCGAAATTTCACATTCGGAAAAAGTTCTGTAATATGACGTTTGTTTCTTTCCCTGATTTCGCTCAGTTTGGTAAAAGATTTTGAATTTGTATCGCTATTTAAATCTGTGAGCGAATCATAATAATCATAATCGTTAATGTAATTGATCACGCTGAGGGTAACAATGTTCGAATCCATATTTACTTTTGTTTCAGTTAAATATAACAGTTTGTGTTTAAAATACACCGTACTGTATAAAATATGTAACTCAACAAACAAATCCAGTTTAGTACTTTATTCAGGCTATAAAATCTAAACCGATGTAATTTTTTTGCCTGATCATTCATATAGATGTAATTACATTATTTCATAGCTTTACCAGCAAAAAATACAGCATGATGAACTTAGTGATGTCAATTATCGGATGGTCTGGAGTAGCATTTTGTACCCTTGGGTATCTTTTTTTAAGCATGAAATTAATCCGTGCTGATTCACTCTCCTTTCAGGCCCTAAACATATTGGGTGGTTTATGCTTAGCCATAACCGCGTTAAACACCCACGATCTACCAAATGCTGTAGCAAATGTGCTCTGGATGTCTATTGGTTTATATGCTTTAAGCAGGCAGTTTAGCAAACGGGAGCAGAAACAGCCTTAACAGGTGATATGGAAAGTGCATCATATGCTTTTTGTTTATAATAGGCTAAACGATCTAAATAAGCTTTCTTATCGCTTTCCATTGAAAGATAAAAATAAGCACCATCAACCAGTACAAAAATAAAATCAGCAGTATCCTGAGGATTCTCAACATCCGTGATATGCTGTTCGTTGCAATGCTCAATCATCAGGGCTAGA
>CAMLDJ010000049.1 GCA_946478755.1 uncultured Pedobacter sp.
TTTGAAGTTAAATCGACAGATGGCGATACGCATTTAGGTGGAGATGACTTTGATCATATCATTATTGAGTGGTTAGCTGCTGAATTTAAAAATGAAAATGGCATGGATCTTCACCAGGATCCAATGGCATTGCAGCGTTTAAAAGAAGCTGCTGAAAAAGCTAAGATCGAGCTTTCAAGTACTACCTCTACAGAGATTAACCTTCCTTATATTACTGCTGATGCTACAGGACCTAAACACTTGGTTAGGACATTAAGTCGTGCTAAATTTGAACAATTGGCTGGCGATTTAATTAAGCGTACAATTGATCCTTGTAAATCTGCTTTGAAAAATGCCGGTTTAAAAACAAGTGATATTGATGAGATTATTCTTGTTGGGGGTTCTACACGTATTCCTGCTATTCAGGATGCAGTTAAAGCTTTCTTTGGTAAAGAGCCATCTAAAGGTGTAAACCCTGATGAGGTTGTAGCTATTGGCGCTGCGATTCAAGGCGGTGTATTAACCGGAGAGGTTAAGGATGTATTGCTTTTGGATGTTACTCCGCTTTCCTTAGGTATTGAAACTATGGGTGGTGTGATGACAAAATTAATTGAAGCTAACACGACTATTCCTTCTAAAAAGGCAGAGACGTTCTCAACCGCCGCTGATAACCAGCCTTCTGTAGAGATCCATATATTACAGGGAGAGCGTCCTATGGCTGCTCAGAACCGTACAATTGGCCGTTTCATTTTAGATGGCATTCCACCGGCTCCGCGTGGAGTTCCTCAGGTTGAAGTAGCATTTGATATTGATGCCAACGGTATATTGCATGTAAGCGCTAAAGATAAGGCGACAGGTAAAGAGCAAAAAATACGTATCGAAGCGTCTTCTGGTCTGACTGATGAAGAAATCAAGAGAATGAAGGAAGAGGCCGAAAAGAATGCTGATGCTGATAAATTAGCTAAAGAAGAGGCTGAAAAAATCAATGGTGCTGACGCTTTGATTTTCTCCACTGAGAAGCAATTGAAAGAGTTCGGTGATAAATTGTCCGCTGATAAGAAAGCGCCTATCGAAGAAGGTTTGAAAAAACTTAAAGATGCACATGCTGCGAGAAACTTTGCTGAGATTGATTCCGCTCAGGAAGAATTGCAGAATGCATGGAATGCAGCTTCTGAAGAAATGTACAAAGGCGGTCAGGAGGGTGCTGCTGCACAGCCGGAGGGTAATTTTGATGGCCAGGCTGGTGGACAGTCTTCTGATAACAGTGATAACGTTACTGATGTAGACTTTGAAGAAGTGAAAGATGACAAGAAGTAGTTATTAAACTTCCAACAAAAAGAAAGGGCTGATCATTTGATCAGCCCTTTCTTTTTGTTCTTGAAAAGGCATTACTTAAATCCAAAGGCTTTCAGGATAGGTCTCGCTTTTTACAAGCTCATTTATGCTGTTTTGCACAAAAGGCTTATCTTCTTTATAGGTAACTCCAAACCATTGACTATCTGTTGGAATTACTTTGAAACTCGCGGTATTAGTCTTAACCAGATTTTCTCCGATTAAAGGAATAAAAAACTCAGCTTTAGGCTTGTCTTTGTTTTCTAGTGCAAAGACTTTAAATAAGTCTTCAGTTAGTTTGAATACAGCAGGTGTGAATCCCCAGAAGTTCATAGAAACGGGAGTGTTATATTCTAATGGATATTCAATGCCATTTTCTTCATAAACGATAGCATCACCTTTTTTATACACCTGCGTACGCTCCGTAATTTCTTCTAGATATCCGGCTTCGTTGGTTTTACACACCCCCCGCGAAACAGATCCAAAATCGGAAAGTGTTTTTCCAATTTTATAACCAACAATAGAATAGTTGCTATCTGTCGCTTCATTATTTAAAAAGTCGACCATCTTTTTAAAGGCATCAAAGCCATAGTAATCATCGGCATTAATTACGCAAAATGGCTCTTTGATCACATTTCTGGCCGAAAGAATTGCATGGGCCGTTCCCCAGGGCTTCTCGCGATAGATTTCTTCTTCAATTCCGAATTGAGTTAAATCGAAGTTTTGAAATACATAGTCGGTTTCAATCTTGCCATTCAATTTTGGCTCAAAAATAGCTTTAAAGTTATCGACAAATTCTTCTTTAATGATGAAGACAACTTTGCCAAAACCTGCTGTTATAGCATCATAAATGGAATAGTCGATAATGGTTTCCCCATTTGGGCCGAAGCCATCAATTTGTTTCATGCTGCCATAGCGGCTCGCCATACCGGCTGCTAATATTAGTAAAGTAGGTTTCATTCAATTACAATAATGAAAAGGTTAATAATCAATGTGAATAGTAAAAATGTGTGGCTAAAATACATTTTTTGATTTACGTACAGAGAGTTTTTTAATTAAATTCCGAATATACTTCTGCCTCCACGGCTCCTTGGTTTTTTTCCGGTAAGCATGCCAAATAAGCCACGTACAATCTCTTTGCCTATCTGTCTGGTTATCGTGGCACCCATTACCTGTTCAATGATGCTCTTTTCCTCTTTTTTAGGAGCTTCTTGTTCAGGCTGATTTTGGTCTTCCTCATCTGCAAGCTTATCATTAATCCTCCTGGTTAGCATATCATAAGCACTTTCGGGATCAATAGTTTCCTGGTATTTTTTTGTCATTCTGCTTATTTGAATGAGTGCATTGTAATCTGCTGTGGTTAACGGGTCCATTTGAGCCCTTGGTGGAGTAAGCATGGTTGCAGCAACTTCGGTAGGAATACCTTTTTCATTCAAGACCGTAATCAACGCCTGACCGGTTCCAAGCGAGGTTAATACCTGGTCTATTTCATAGAACTCTGATCTGGGATAGGTATTAACGGTTTTCTTTAATGCATCGGCGTCGTTAGGGGTAAATACCCTAAGGGCATGCTGTATCCGGTTGCCTAACTGGGATAATACGCTTTCTGGTACATCGGTGGGCGACTGTGTGCAGAAGAATACGCCAATTCCCTTCGAACGTATCAATCTGATGATGGTTTCGATTTGCTCTAAAAATGCCTTGGACGAATTTTTAAATAACAAATGTGCTTCATCAAAGAAGAAGACCAGTTTAGGCTTGTCCAGGTCCCCGGCTTCGGGCATGCTATAAAATAGCTCGGCAAGCAAGCTCAATAAGAATGTAGAATATAAAACGGGTTGATTTTGGACGTCAGATATATTTAATAGGCTAATGATTCCTTTGTCATCAACTCTTTCAAAAAGATCCTGAATATCAAAAGATCGCTCGCCGAACATTGCCCCCAGACCTTGTTGTTCTATGGTAACAATTTTTCTTAAAATGGTGCCAGAGGTTGCTGTTGATATTTTACCATAGGTGCTCTTGATCTCTTCGGCACCTTCATCTTCAGCCAAATAAGAAACCAATTTTTTTAGGTCATTGAGGTCGATGATAGGCATCTTATGATCATCAGCGTATTTAAAAATCACGGCAAGTACGCCAGCTTGTGTATCATTAAGATCCAGGATCTTCCCTAGTAAAGTCGGCCCGAACTCTAAAACGGTAGCACGCATCTGAGCGCCTAATTTGCCAGATAAGGAATATAATTCAAGTGGAAATCCGGCCGGATTAAAAGGTTTTTTAAGCTGTGCAGCCCTATCTTCAATTTTAGGATTAATAGCGCCTGGCTGGTTCAACCCTGATAAGTCGCCCTTTACATCCAACAGGAAAACTGGTACACCTGCATCTGATAGCTGTTCGGCAAGCAATTGTAGTGTGCGGGTTTTGCCCGTACCTGTTGCTCCGGCTACTAAACCATGCCTGTTCATCATATGTAGCGACAGGTTCACTTCGGCATCGGCTAAAACCTCTCCCGCCAGTATCCCGGCTCCTAAATAGATAGATGGGCCATCTGGTTTATAGGATGCTTTAATTTTTTCTGTAAATTTTGCTGATTGATTATTCATAGCTAAGTCTTTTTAATCCTTAAAATATAGTCCGTTTATTGCAGAGGGTTTTGATGGCTTTATAAAAATAGTAAAACAGACTTAAGTAAAAAAGAAAGACGTGTCCGAATTATTCGAACACGCCTTCTTTAAGGTTTAAACAGTTATTTAGAATATTTAAAGTCGTGGTTTTTTTCGATGTTTAGCAATGAATGATAGATTAGGCTAATTACATTGTCTACATCCTCCTTATGGATCATTTCAACAGTCGTGTGCATATAGCGCAAAGGTAAAGAGATCAGTGCAGAAGGCACTCCTCCATTAGAGTAGGCAAAAGCATCTGTATCGGTACCTGTGGAACGTGACGATGCCTGACGCTGGAAGGGGATGTTATTTTTTTCAGCTGTCTCAATCAGCAATCTATTCAAGTTTACCTGTACTGCCGGTGCATATGAAACCACAGGACCTTTACCACAAGCCAGGTCCCCTTGTGTAATTTTGTTGATCATTGGCGTGCTGGTATCGTGTGTTACGTCGGTAATAATCGCTACATCAGGTTTAATCCTGTGTGCAATCATTTCGGCACCACGTAAACCAATCTCTTCCTGTACTGAATTAACAATATACAATCCGAAGGGAAGTTTTTTCTTGTTTTCCTTAAGCAGACGCGCCACTTCAGCAATCATGAAGCCACCGGCCCTGTTGTCCAATGCCCGGCCAACATAATAACGGTCATTTAGCAACATAAATTCATCTTCATAGGTAATAACACAGCCTACATGAACGCCTAGTTTTTCTACCTCTTCTTTTGACGTACAGCCACAATCGAGAAATATATTTTTAAGTGCAGGAGCTTCTTCTTCTCGCCACCACTGCGTGTATGTATTGCCGGCCATCCAAATACGGCTTTTACCATTCCTTTATCGGTATGGATATTTACGCGTTTAGAAGGTGCGATCTGATGGTCAGAGCCACCGTTGCGAATTACATAGATCAAACCATCAGTGGTGATATAATTTACAAACCAGGAGATTTCGTCAGCATGTGCTTCAATGACTACTTTAAAATCAGCTTTTGGATTTATCACACCTACGGCAGTGCCATAGTTGTCTATAAAACTTTCATCAATGTAGGGTTTTAAATAGTCGAGCCACAATTTCTGGCCAGGATATTCAAAGCCGGTTGGAGAGGGGTTATTGATATATTCTTCAAAAAATTGCAGTGATTTTTTAGTAACCACAGCAACATGTTTCTGCTTGTCGTCTTTCGTTTTAGCCATTATTTTGTTTTTATTGTAAGCAAATATATAAATCAGGCATCAAGCCCAAAGTTAATTGTTAAGTTCTAACTCCATAATGACAAAGTCAATGCCATTACTCACAGACCGTTGGTTTGTCTGTTTAAATCCAAATTTACTATAAAAATTAGCTGCTGAAATCCGCGCATTACACCATAATTTTTCTGAGCCCATATCTTTTACGTAGTTAATGATATGATTTAGCAACATGGTACCATAACCTTTGCCCTGCGCACTGGTAAGGGTAGCGAATTTTCTGAATTGACTGACCTTTCCGGTATTAAACAGGGAGACGACAGCCGTTAGTTGGTGATCGACGTATAGCCCAAAGTGGATGCCATTTTCATCATTTTCCAGCTTAATTACATCATAAGGAAGGTCTGGATACATCACCTCGTGCCTGATTTTCCAGGTTAAATCGAATCTGATCTGTTCAATCTGTACTTTTTCCATCATAGCCTTTTATTTTATAGCTGTAAAAGTTGTAAATGATGATATTCAAAGTGACAACGAGGGCGAGGCCCAGGCAGAATATAGGCCACTGGCCTTTATCCCACAGCCACAGCCCAAGTGCAGAGCCCACAGCAGCGCCAACAAAACTAAAGGACATAAATATCGTATTCAAACGGTTTCTTGCCTCGGGTACCAAAGCGTAGATCCTTGTTTGATTGGTTACATGAATGGCTTGCTGACCAATATCAATCAAAATTATTCCGGCGACAAACAAATACAAATGGCTTCCTGTAAAATAAAAAGCCGTAATGCTTATCAGCTGTAAAGCCAGTCCGGTAATTACGCTTTTACGGGACTTCTTGCCGCTGCTTAATTTACCCACCAATGGAGCGGCAAGTGCACCTGCGGCTCCGGCGATGCCGAATAATCCGATCTGTAAGGTTTGGAAGCTAAAGGGCGGATTCGCCAGGAACAAGACCATGGTTGTCCAGAATGCACTGAGCACTGCAAAAGCCAGGAAGTTGATCATGGATGCCTCACGCAGTACGGGCTGCGTTTTCACATAATGCCACATAGACCACATTAATGCTTTATAGCTGCCATTAAATGTTGGTCTGCTTTGTGGGAAGCGCTTAGCCATTAATAAGAGGAGGAGTAAACAGATTCCAGCGGCAATAAAATAAATGCTCCGCCATCCCCAAAGAAAACCAATACTTCCACTAAGTGCTCTTGATGCCAATATGCCTATAAGTAATCCGCTCATAATGATACCGATTGTGGATCCTCTTTTTTCATCGGAGCTTAGATTCGCGGCCATTGGTAAAATCAGTTGAGGGATGATAGAGCTCGCTCCAATTAACACGCACGCAACCTGCAGCAAGAGAAAGGTGTGCGAAAAAGCAGCCATTAATAAAGCCGCTACGGCAACAGCAGTTATCATTAATATTTGTCGGCGGCGCTCAAACATATCGCCAAGCGGCACGATTAAGAATAAACCCAGTGCATAACCTGCCTGCGTTAAATAGGTGACCCTTCCCGCACGGCTTTCCGTCAGATTAAATTCCTGAGCCATCAATATCACTAAGGGCTGGCAATAGTAGATGTTTGCTACAATCAGTCCGGTACAGCAGGCCATCAATAAGACGTCGATACGGCTAAGCTGCATTACAAGGGGATATTGCCGTGTTTTTTACGTGGATTATTTACAACTTTATTTTCAAGCATTTTGAATGCTTTAATTAATTTATTACGTGTTTGGCCGGGTTCAATTACTTCATCTACAAAACCACGTTCGGCAGCTCGGTAAGGATTTGCAAAAGTATCCGAGTAGAGTTTTTCTTTTTCGAGCCATTTTTCTTCAGGCTGTGCAGCAGCGGCAATCTCCTTCTTGAAAATGATTTCTGCGGCACCCTTTGCACCCATTACAGCAATTTCTGCTGTTGGCCAGGCGTAGTTTAAATCTGCTCCTATATGCTTAGAGTTCATGACGTCATATGCACCGCCATAAGCTTTCCTTGTGATAACCGTAATGCGAGGCACGGTGGCTTCACTAAAGGCATAAAGCAATTTGGCCCCATTGGTAATGATGCCATTCCATTCCTGATCTGTTCCGGGCAGGAAACCGGGAACATCTTCGAAAACAAGCAGGGGTATATTAAAGCAGTCACAAAAGCGGACAAACCTGGCCGCTTTTGTTGAGGCGTGATTGTCGAGAACCCCAGCAAGGAAAGCAGGCTGGTTAGCTACTATACCGATGCTTCTGCCCGCCAAACGTGCAAAGCCTACTACAATATTTTCGGCATAGGCTGAATGTACCTCCAAAAAGCTTTCGCTGTCGGTGATTTCTTCGATTATATCCCTTACATCATAGGGCTGATTGGCATTCTGAGGCATGATGTCATTCAAGGCTGGCCGGCTTTCATTGGCCGCTTCGTAGTGTAATTGTGCGGGTATTTCCTCGCAATTTTGTGGCATGTAACTCAGTAATCTCTTGATGTGGTTAATGGCATCAAGCTCATTGGCACATGCAAAATGTGTTACACCAGATTTAGTAGCATGAGTAGATGCGCCTCCCAGCTCTTCAGAACTGACCTCTTCATGGGTTACTGTTTTAACAACATTGGGGCCGGTCACAAACATGTATGAAGTATGTTCAACCATCAATGTAAAATCGGTAATTGCCGGGGAATATACTGCGCCCCCCGCGCAAGGGCCCATAATGGCCGACAACTGAGGGATCACGCCAGAAGCCTGAACATTTCTGTAAAAGATGTCAGCGTAACCTCCCAAAGAAACTACGCCTTCCTGAATGCGCGCCCCACCGCTGTCATTCAAACCGATCAAGGGAGCCCCATTTTTCATAGCCATATCCATGATCTTACAAATCTTTTCTGCGTGGGTTTCTGACAAGGAGCCACCAAATATGGTAAAGTCTTGCGAGAACACATAAACGAGTCGCCCGTTGATATTGCCATATCCTGTCACCACACCATCGCCTAAATATTTTTCGCGCTCCATCCCAAAATCGGTGCTGCGATGCGTAACCATCATGCCGATCTCTTCAAAAGAATTTTCGTCCATTAAAAAGTGAATTCTTTCTCTTGCAGTAAGCTTACCTTTTTTATGCTGACTTTCTATTCTTGCCGCTCCGCCACCGGCATGAGCCTGATTTATTTTATCCCTTAGTAAGTCTATTTTATTCTTCATTAAACCATGATTTGTCAAATGTCTAAATATAAGTGTTACCAGCGATATTGTAACCTCACTGTAAATACATCATCCTTAAGGTCGTCGGTATATTCCGGTAATTGCGTAGGATCATTTACTACGTGTTCATTATAAACGGTTAATTTTACTCTTGGATTGATCAGGCAAGCCACTCCATAACCCAGTGTATTAAACTTAATGTCAGCAGCGGTAGTATTGTTATCCGCACCGATCTCTTCCTCCTTAATGTCCTTATTAGGGTCGTAAGAATCATAAGCCAGCAGTGCAGTAAACCTGCTTTTTAATATCTGTTGAGTGAACCATAAGTAATACCCAGAAAATTGTCTTAAGTATAAGTCTGTTGTTGGTTGAGCCGAAAAGCTCTGACTCGCGATCGGTCCTGTTATGCTTGACGAACTGGCTACACCTGGTTGTGTGCCGCCAATATATTCGGCTTTAAGTGAGGTGGTACCAAACCTGTTGTCATATTGCAATTGAAGGTTTCCCCCGTAATAATTGCGCTTTGCATACCAGTCTATATTGTCTGGACTGGTGTTTTTAGTAAACCCGGCACTGGTGCCTGTGTAATAGCTTTCCGTATCACTGCGTACGTGGCCTTTATAAAAAGATCCGCCAAAGCCAAGGTGTAGTCTTTTATTAGCCAGGCTGTCGAACTTAAAACCTAAATTCCCTACAATGTCTTTTTTTGAGTCGTAGTCCCTTGAGGTGTGTCCGCTACCGTTAATCACGGCTAGATCGGCGGTCAGAAAGTGGAAGATTTTATTGTCGGGCCTAAAAGTTACCATTGCACCTAAGTCTCGTTCCCTTGGCATTAATGTTTGAAATACCCTGGCTCTCTCAGGGAAGTCCCTGTATCCCGATGAGTAAACGATAGAATAACCAAAAGGACGGTTAAACAGACCAGCCGTAAACAACAATGCTTTTGAGTTGGGTTGATGCAGTTGTATAAAAGCATCCATCAACTGAACTCCGTTTTGCGTACCATCAATTTGAAAAACAACACTTGAGTACTTGTCTGACCGGTCAATTTTTAATCTTCCCCTTCTGATCATGAAACGCTCGCTCGAGTTTTTTGTGAAGTCGCCACCAGAAAAGGAAGAGATTCCTGCCGATTCAGCCCTTTGATATTGTGTTTGCAAATAACCTGTAATGGCAATATCGTGCGTATCATAAGATGATGGAGCGTTATTGCTTTGAGCATAGGTATGGAGCGCACAAAAAAATAAAAAAGCTGACAGTATTCGTTTCATAAAGGATAAAGTGTTTTAAGGCGACTAAATTACGCTTAATGCATCATTTTGTCTATATGGGGAATGGATTTAAAACAATTTGAATGGATAATCTGTGTTTGATCACAACGAAGTTACATTTTTATTACATCAGAATTTGCTATTTAGCCTATTTTGGCGTTATTTTTGAAAAACTTTCGTTAAAAAATAAAGATAAATGTTCCTGAGGAAATATCGCGTATTGATCATTATGGCCTTTCTCGGCATCTTTTCATCAAAGATGATCATTTCTGGCGCGCCGGTGTTTTTTAATCACATCGACAAGGACATTATGAATTCTGTTATTATGCAGATTGAAGTGGAGCATAGTGCAGATGGCGATCCTGGAAAAGTGAAAGTTAAGCTATGTGATTTTAAGGTTGATATGCATCATGATTATAGTTTTTCTGCCGTACTTAGTCATTTTGGTATAAATAATAGCTTTATTGACCACTTCAAACGGCATGTTGATCCATTTCATCCTTCCGTACCGACGCCACCTCCTAACCGGTGCTAATTTTTACAGCCTAGCTCCTCAATGGGGAGAACTGGGTAATTTTTAAAAATTAGTTACAACATTAAAACTTAGTTTTATGCAAAGTGGAAACTCAATCTTCTCAAGATTGGATGTGAAGAAATATATATTAAAAAAGAATTTAAAGCGCGACTTACCCTCAAGTATAGTGGTGTTTTTAGTGGCATTGCCATTATGTTTGGGTATCGCGCTGGCGTCAGGCGCACCGCTATTTTCCGGCATTATAACCGGTGTAATAGGGGGTATTGTAGTTGCCAGTTGCAGTGGCTCGCAATTAAGTGTTGCCGGTCCGGCGGCGGGCCTTACAGCTATTGTGTTAGGGGCCATCGGACAACTGGGCGGTTACCCAGTTTTTTTGCTTGCTGTTGTATTGGCAGGCGTAATGCAGCTTATTCTCGGCTTGTTAAAAGGGGGCACTATAGGCAATTACTTCCCTTCAAGTGTGATCGAAGGGATGCTGGCTGCTATTGGTCTAACGCTGATCCTGAAACAGTTACCGCACGCTCTGGGCGTTGATTCGGATTTTTTTGGTGATGAAAGTTTTTTTCAGCATGATAATGAGAATACTTTTTCTGCCATAGCCAATGCATTGAGTCATTTTGGACTGGCAGCAATTGTTATCAGTTCCCTTAGTATTGCTGTACTTATTTTCTGGCCGAGGTTTAAGAAATTAAGTATAATACCTGCCCCTTTAGTCGTAGTAGTTATTGGAACTTTACTGACTTTGGCCTTTCAAGGCACACCATATGCACTTGACGCGAAACAAATGGTTGAAATTCCTGTAGTAAATGGTTGGTCAGAGTTCCTGGGTTTGTTTACAACACCAGATTTCTCTGCCATATCAAATGGTAAAGTTTGGATAGTGGCGGCAACAATAGCTGTTGTTGCCAGTCTGGAGACACTTTTAAGTATTGAGGCTATAGATAAGATAGACCCTATAAAAAGGGTCTCGCCGACAAATAGGGAGCTAATGGCACAGGGTACAGGTAACATTGTCAGCGGATTGGTTGGCGGACTACCTATGACATCGGTGATTGTCCGTAGTTCTGCCAATGTAAACGCAGGTGGACGGACCAAAATGTCGGCCATTTTTCACGGCTGTTGGTTACTTTTATCGCTGCTTTTTATTCCGGGGCTGATAAATATGATACCTTTGGCTTGTTTAGCTGCTATATTATTGGTAACCGGTTATAAACTTGCAAGAGTGGCATTATTTAAGCACATGTATCAAAAGGGATGGGACCAGTTTATTCCATTTGTGGTCACGATTATCGCTGTATTGCTTACTGACCTTTTAAAAGGCGTTGCAGTGGGCATGCTGCTTTCTGTCTTTTATCTGCTGCGTACGAATATGCGCAATCCATATTTCTATAAAATTCAGGAAGAAGGAAACAAAAAGAACATCAGAATTAAGCTTGCGGAAGAAGTATCTTTCCTTAATAAGGCTGCTATACAAGTAATGCTTAATCAAATACCGACGGAGACCAACGTGGTTATTGATGGTACTAATTCCCGGTATATAGATCCCGATGTCTTAGAAACTATATTCAATTATAAACATAATGCCTACACGAAGGGTATTATTGTGACACTTGAAAACATCAAAGAGCAGTATATCGTGCCGAAATTAAATAATAAAGTTATTGAAGAAATTAATAGTTAAATTTAGATTATTATGTGCGCAAAATTAGAAAAACAGACTACAGATCAGATCACGTACGAAGGTTTGCTAAAAGGAAATAAAGATTGGGTTGCGGAAATGCTTCAGGAAGATCCTTCTTTTTTTGATAAACTTTCTGCAGGTCAGGCCCCTCCTGTACTTTGGATCGGCTGTTCAGATAGCCGTGTTCCGGCCAATCAGATCACCAATACCAACCCGGGCGATATCTTTGTTCACCGGAACATTGCCAATGTGGTTACCCACACCGATATGAACCTGCTAAGTGTACTTGACTATTCCGTAAATGTACTTAAGGTGAAGCATGTTATCGTTTGCGGTCATTATGGCTGTGGGGGTGTGAATGCGGCTTTGGGCGACAGTCAGGTTGGCCTGATCGACAATTGGTTAAGAAACATAAAAGATGTCTACCGCATGCACGACCGTGAAATGTCAACCATTAAAGATCCTGCCCGCAGGTCTGACCGGCTGGTGGAACTCAACGCCATAGAAAGTGCAGCAAACGTGGTGAGTACGTCTATCATACAGAATGCATGGGCGGCCGGGCAGGAGCTCTCCGTACACGCCTGGGTGTACAGTTTGAAAACAGGTTTAATTACCGATTTAAAAGTAAGTGCCTCAAATGCCAATGAAATTTCACCGGTCTTCAAAATGAAGACAGGAAAATAACGATTCCCTTCGTTGCCGGACAGTCTTCTAATTTTTCCCTGGTGGAAAACTGGGAAAAGCGAAGCAGTCTGCGACAAAATACATTCTTTCTAAAAAAGCAGGAAGACCAGGCATCATGCTTGAGCCCCTGCTTTTTTTATGCCATCATTTTTTCGATGCAGTAATGTGTGGTGTAGCACTGTCTGTTGGGGCGGTCAACTCCCCTGGTTCGGGGCTGAGTAAGCCGAAAGAAGTCGTAATAAATCCGCGAATCTTCCGTATTTAATCCGGGTGATGTGTTTTGTTTAGTATCAGCTTTAGACGCTTTGGACAGAATGTCACGTCCTGATTTAGCTATACGCCATGTCCGATACTGGAAATGGTTTAGAGCGTACCACAATCACATAATGTGTATATCGAAGTGAAGCATTGTGGCGTCATGAATAGATCTATAAAAAGCAAGGCGATTAGGCACAATGCCTAATCGCCTTGGTGTCAGAAAAATTAGCTTCTCTGAGGCGACTTCGCGTTCTTTTAGTTTTTCCCGCTAAGGGAAAACTAAATTAATGCCGACGCCGAAGAGAACGGTTATTTTTCCCCTTGTGTTAAAAAAGGATACCTATAATCTTTCGGCATATCAAAAGTTTCTTTGATTGCACGCGGAGAAACCCAGCGTAAAAGGTTAATCATTGATCCGGCTTTATCATTTGTTCCCGAGCCCCTGGCGCCACCAAAAGGCTGCTGTCCTACCACGGCCCCTGTACATTTGTCATTAATGTAAAAATTTCCCGCGGCGTTTCTTAACGCATGTGATGCTTTCTCAATCGCATAACGATCCCTGGCGATTACTGCACCAGTCAGGGCATAAATTGAAGTGGTATCAATAATATTCAATACTTTATCAAAGTCTGCATCCTCGTAAACGTAAATGGTTAATACAGGGCCAAAAAGCTCCTCACACATCGTGGTATACATTGGGTCGCCTACCACCAGAACTGTAGGCTCAATGAAATATCCTTTGCTTTTATCGTAGTTTCCGCCGGCAATCATCTCCACAGATTTATCTTGTTTAGCTTCGTCAATATATTTAGCTAATTTATCAAAGGAGTTCTCGTCAATTACTGCATTAATGAAATTGCTGAAATCTTCAGCGCCACCCATTTTGAACGTAGCCAGATCGCGCAGCATATACTCTTTTACTTTAGGCCAAATGCTTTTAGCAACATAAACACGTGAAGCGGCAGAACATTTTTGTCCCTGATATTCGAATGCGCCACGGATAATCGCTGTACTTGAAGCTTCAGCTTCAGCAGATCCGTGTACAAGAATAAAATCTTTACCGCCGGTTTCACCAACAATACGCGGATAGGTCTTGAATTGATGAATGTTGTTGCCAATGGTTTTCCAGATATTCTGGAAAACACCAGTAGAGCCGGTAAAGTGAATGCCTGCAAAGTCGGGATGACTAAAGATGACATCGCCGGCATCTGGCCCTGAAACGTAAACCAGGTTGATGACGCCGTCTGGTAAGCCTGCTTCTTTAAAAATCTGCATTAATACATTGGCGGCATATATCTGTGTGTTTGCCGGTTTCCATACCACAACATTGCCCATCATGGCTGCCGAAGTAGGCAGGTTGCCTGCGATAGCTGTAAAATTAAACGGGGTTAGTGCAAATACAAAGCCTTCAAGCGGGCGCTGTTCCACCCGGTTCCAGGAGCCTTTCGGAGAAACAGGTGGTTGTTGTTTGTAAATATCGGCCATATAGCTTACGTTAAAACGTAGGAAATCGATCAGCTCACAGGCCGAATCAATTTCTGCCTGGTAAGCATTTTTTGACTGCCCAAGCATCGTTGCAGCATTTAATTTATAGCGATATGGTCCGGAGATAAGATCCGCAACTTTTAAAAATATGGCAGCACGATGTTCCCAGGCCAGATTTTCCCAGTTGGCTTTCGCAGCCAAAGCTGCATCGATTGCCTGTATTACGTGAGTCTTTTCGCCCTTGCTATATTGTCCTAGAATATGTTGATGATCATGAGGAGGAGTAACCTTTCCTTTATTGTCTGTATGAACTTCCTTGCCTGCTATATGCATTGGTATCTCAATCTGTGCAGCACGGGCATCGGCAATAGCTGCCATTAAAAGTTCACGTTCTTTACTTCCCGGAGCGTAACCCTGAATGGGTTCGTTAACCGGGACAGGTACGTTAAAAAATCCTTTAAGCATGTTATAATAAGTTGTTTCTGCAAAGGTAAGGTTTTATTTTCTTACCCTGGTAGTGCTCATTCTGCATTATCTTGATACAATGCGCGGTAATAATTCCTATTTTTGAAACCTAAGCATGATTAAATATCTGAGATTATTTTTATATCCTTTTTCTATCCTCTATGGGACGGTTATGGTATTGAGGAATAAATTGTATGACCTTGGCTTGTTTAAATCCACACACTTTGATATTCCTGTAATCTGCGTGGGTAATTTGGTCGTAGGCGGCGCCGGTAAAAGCCCGGTAACGGAATATCTTGTTCATTTACTCGCTGGGCACAAAATCGCCATACTAAGCAGGGGCTATGGCCGTCGAACCAAAGGTTTTATACTGGCCGATGAGACAGCTACGGCGCAAACCATAGGGGATGAGCCGATGCAGTTTTATAACAAGTTTCCGCAGGTAACGGTGGCGGTATGCGAAGACAGGGTTAAGGGAATTGAGCTGTTGAAGGAAAGTCACGACCTCATCCTAATGGACGATGCTTATCAGCACCGCAGTGTACAGCCCGGCTTCAGTATTTTACTTTTCGAATATCAAAAGTTGTTAAAACAGCAGTTCCTGTTACCGGCGGGAAATTTACGCGAGCCTTTTAACGGGTATAAAAGGGCACATGCAGTGCTTGTGACTAAAGCTCCTGTAAATTTATCGGCTCCTGAAAGATTAAAATGTACCCGGAAATTCGATGAAAGGTATGGTCCTGAGCTGGCATTCTCTTTCCTTACTTATGGGCGTTTAAGACATCTGTTTTCCAGGCAGGAGCAGCCTTATGAGGCAATCACTAATGATACCTCTATTGTTTTGCTTACCGGCATTGCCAATCCTTTGCCTTTATTGACCCATTTGAAGAAATATTCGCAGAATATCGATCACCATGATTATCCCGATCATCATCAATTTAGCCGAAAGAACATTGAACAGCTGATCAGGTCTTTTAACCGCAATAGCGGAAAAGAAAAGATCATAATAACAACAGAAAAAGATGCGCAACGTTTATTAGATGTTACATTCAAAGAATTACTGCTAAATTTACCAGTCTTTTATTTGCCAATAAAAATTGACTTACAGAAGGAAGATAAAGCTACATTTGATCAAAAGATTTTAAACTATGTTTCAGGCACTACACGAAACCGTTGAATATATAAAGCGCAAGACAAGTAATTTTCAACCGGAAATTGGAATAGTTTTGGGAACGGGCCTGGGTGGTCTTGTCAGCGAAATAGAAATTGAATGCCATTTAATGTACTCGAATATTCCAAATTTTCCCATTTCAACGCTGGAATTTCATTCAGGGAAACTGATCTTTGGAACCTTAAAAGGTAAAAAAGTAATCGCCATGCAGGGCCGCCTGCACTATTACGAGGGTTACAGCATGCAGCAGATCACTTTTCCAGTAAGGGTAATGAAAGCATTGGGCATACACTGCCTGTTTGTGTCAAATGCCGCGGGATCGCTGAATCCATCGTTTAAGAAAGGTGATCTGATGATCATCAATGACCATATTAATTTACAGCCTGAAAGTCCCTTAAGAGGTCATAACGATGCCGACATGGGGCCAAGGTTTCCTGATATGAGCCAGCCTTACAGCCGGAAGCTGATTGATGGCGCAATGGCCATCGCCGAAAAGGAAAAGATCAGCTGTCACCAAGGTGTATATGTTTCTGTAACCGGGCCTAACCTGGAAACAAAAGCAGAATACAAATACCTCAGGATCATTGGCGGTGACGCAGTGGGGATGAGTACGGTGCCGGAAGTGATTGTTGCTAATCACATGCATGTGCCGGTATTTGCGATCTCTGTGTTAACCGATGAGGGTTTTACCGAAGTGTTAACGCCTGTGAGTTTGGAAGAGATCCTGGAAACAGCCAAAGAGGCAGAGCCGAAGATGACAAAAATATTAAGCCAGCTAATTTCAACTCTGTAATGTATAAACGCATTCTTTTATCGTTTTTATCATTGTTCATTATCGGGGCCGGGCAGCTGCTTGCACAGGATTTGAAAACGACTGTCAGAGAAAATAAGGAACTGGATTCTTTAAGGAAGAAGGAAGAAGGCGGGATGGATTCCGTAGTTTTTACTTCTAAATACGTAAGATACACCACACTAAAATTAACTAAGGACAGCATTCAAACTTTTGCCCTGGACACCAGTTTAAATGGCTTTCAAAATTTTAGCGTACTTGTTCAGCCGCGCAGGCCCACTGCAGGAACAGGCAACCTGGGCCTGGCAGCGATGCCTATGTTGTTTGAGCCAAGCAAAACCATAGGTTTTGATCCGGGATTTCATGCGCTTGACTATTATGCCATGACCCATGATGATATCAAATATTATCAGGCGAGGACCCCTTTTACCAGTCTTTACTATGTTGCTGCGGGTGATGTTGAGCAGGTATTTAAAGTGATCCACTCACAGAACATCAAAAGAAACTGGAATATCGGAGCGAATTTTAACAGGATTGGTGCGAATGGTATCTTTTCACGGCAGAGGGGTGATGACCTGAATGGCGCACTTTTCACCTGGTATCAATCGCCAAACAGGCGTTACAGCTTATGGGCCAATGGCGTTTTTAATACCTTAAAAGCTGCGGAAAACGGCTCAATTGTTAACGAAGAAATTTATACCAGTCCACCGGATCAGGTCATCAACAGAATCGCAGAGCAGACACGCCTGGATGCTTCCAGACAAATATGGCGTCAGGGTTCATTCCTGTTGAAGCAATCTTATTTTGTCGGGCGTATAGACAGTACCGCCCAGGAGATATCAGATAAGATATTACCCACAAATAAAATTGCCTATACCTTTAGATACGATAAGAATTCTTATGCATTTCAAAAAGATGAGGCTGATGATTTTACGGTACTTCCGCGAGGTGCCGCAGACAGCGAATTTACAAATGACAGCACCAGCTACAGGCGCATCCAGAACGAGTTTATCTATAGCTTCTTTTTGCGGGCGAAGTCGAGTTCGATCATTAAAAATGAGCTGAAACTGGATGCGGGAATAAGGCATGACTATTATAAGTACAACCAGTTGGTGATGTATAAAGACAGAACTTATTTTTATAATTATACCTCTTCTTTTCAAAACGTCACCCTGTTAGGGGCTGCCGGGTATAGGTTTAGCAACCGGATAGACCTCAACGTAGATGTGGAACAGATCTTTCAGGGACGGAATACGGGTGATTTTCTTTACGAAGCGAAAAGCAATGTGCTGCTGAGCAATTCAGCGGGAAGGGTTGTTCTTGGTGCTTATTTCGAGAACAAATCTCCCGAGGAAGTTTATAACAGGTATTTCGGCAATCACTACAACTGGTTAAATAATTTTGACCGTACCAAAACGGTTAATTTATCTTTCAAATACCTGAATGATAAATTGAAGGTAGATGCAACTGCGAATTATTACCTGATCAATAATTATCTATATTTTAAAAGTAGGGCAACTGAAGCAAATACAGATCTGGCAGATAGCCTTACTATTGTTCCGGATCAGCTAAGTGCAAGCATTAATCTTTTAAAGATCACTGTAGGAAAAAAGTTTACTTTTGGCAAGTTTCATCTGGATAGCTATATCGTCTATCAGAAAACGGATAATCCAAACGTGCTTCGTACCCCTGAGTTTTATACTTTTAATAGCTTTTATGTGAATCAGACTTTCTTTAGAGCACTTAAGACCAATGTAGGTTTTGATGTCCGTTACAATACTCCATTTAAGAACTATTCTTATTCTCCTGCTGCGGGGCAGTTCTATATCGGAGAGGGGACAACTTTTGATACGACGCCTATTGTTGATGTTTGGGTGAAGGCCAGTTTAAGAAAGGCCAACCTGTTTGTGAAATGCGATTATGTAAACCAGGGTTTTCCTATCAAGGGCTATTATACGATCAACCAATACCCAATGCAGGACAGGTTGCTGTTTAAATTTGGGGTGCAATGGAACTTTTACGATTAAGTTTTCTGAGGTTTTTTCTTAGCAGCCGGGAACAGCACGTTGTTTAAGATCAGCCGGTAGCCGGGCGAATTCGGGTGCAGGTTTAAATCTGTGGGAGGGTCGCCTACCGCATGCTGGTAATCTTCAGGATCATGCCCACCGTAAAAAGTGAACTGCCCTTTGCCAATTTCACCATTTAAATAGCGAACTTCCTCGGCCCCTTTATTTTCTCCAAGTACGGTAATGTTTGGTTTAACCAGACGTTTTCTAAATGCCGTCGTCTGACCCATGAAGCCCTTTATCACCTTGTCGTGGTTTTGGGTCAGCATGGTAGGGACCAGGTCCCATTTGGCTGAAAAATCAAACAAAGTAAAAAAGTCGTTGCTTTGATTTAACGTTCTGGTTTGCGTTACGTCGATGTCCGAGAATTCGTAGTTGACTGGATTTAAGTCCAGTTGAAAATCTTTAAAAGCAAATGTGTTGTTAAAATTAATTTTGACCTGTGCTTGCGGATCTGCCGGATCTCCGTCAAACATACGCTCACAGATGTCTACACCTTCTGCACTTAAAGCGATATCAAAACTATCTGTTCCAGAGCACATGGCAAAAAGGAATCCTCCTCCTGCGCAAAACTCCTTTATTCTTTTGGCTACAGCGAGTTTCATTTCAGATACCTTGCTATATCCATTTCGTTTTGCCGTGGCTTCCTGGTTCTTTACATCTTCCCTGTACCAGGTTGCATCTCTAAAGGCACTCCAAAAACGGCCATACTGGCCCGTAAAATCTTCATGATGCATGTGCAGCCAGTCATAGCCTGACAGTTTATCTTTTAATACTTCATCATCGTACACCACATCATAGGGTATTTCTGCATAAGTCAGGACGAGCGTCACCGCATCGTCCCAGGGTAATTTACTTTTCGGAGAATAAACGGCAATTTTTGGCGCTTTTTCGAGCTTTACCATCTCCATATTTACCTGGGGGTCGCTAATCTCGTTTAGGATTGCCGTCACTTTTCCGTCAGCTAATAGCTGATAAGATACACCTCGTGCCTTGCACTCGTCTTCCACCGCTTTATTGTACTTAATTAAGAAGCTTCCTCCCCGGTAGTTTAAAAGCCAGCTGACATCGGCTTGTTGCTTAATGCCCCAATACGCAATACCATAAGCTTTCAGGTGATTTTTTTGGTCCTCATCCATATAGATCAAAATAGACGAAGCTTTAAGCGCTATGGTCAATAGCATCAGAAAAAAAAATAGACTTAATCGTTTGGAAATCATAAACCGGCTTATGGAACGAATGTACTTATATAACGGTATAAAAAGAAGGAAATTATGGTTGAGCAATGCGTTGATAAATTCGTTTTGGTGTGGTGCAATCGGTTGTATAAATCTTGTTCGCTGGTTGCGCTGTAAATTATAGTAAAGGAACATGCCTTGGGTTAGCCATTTTGAGTGATCCGCAATTGGTTTTATCTGGATTATTAACGAGTGCCGATCAATTTTGAAAAATAAATGTGAATTCGCTACAAAAAAATATGGGATTTAGAAATTTACAATTACCTTTATGCAAACGGTTGCACGCGCGACCGCTTAAAATAACCAGTATATGTATTTATTAGGCCTTGATATAGGGACATCTTCCATAAAAGCTTCAGTTGTTGATGTGAATACCCAGAAGAGGGTGGCCACATCCCAGTACCCAGATGAAGAAACAGAAATTAAATCTTCTCGACCAGGATGGGCGGAACAGTCGCCTGCTGATTGGTGGCAAAACGTCATTCAGGCAATTCTTCAGTTAAATGCTTCCGGCGGTTTTAATCCGAAGGAGATTGTGGCTATAGGTATTGCCTACCAGATGCACGGACTGGTTATTGTTGATAAGGACCAGAATGTATTACGCGATAGTATCATCTGGTGTGATAGCCGGGCGGTGGAACTTGGTGAAGAGGCCTTTAAGGCGATCGGGCAGGATAAGTGCTTAAGCCATATGCTAAATTCTCCGGGAAATTTTACGGCCTCAAAGCTGGCCTGGGTAAAGAACAATGAACCTGAGCTTTATGAAAAGATTGACAAAGTAATGCTGCCAGGTGATTTTATTGCAATGAAACTTACCGGAGAGATAAGTACTAGTATTGCTGCGCTATCAGAAGGCGTGTTTTGGGACTTTCGCAAGGATGAATTGTCAGCAGACATATTGAACTGCTATGGACTTGATCAAAGCTTAATTCCTGAGATCAAACCACTGTTTTCTGTGCATGGGTCTTTAAAAGCAGAGGTTGCCACACTATTGGGCTTGCAGGAAGGGATTCCGGTTGCCTACAAATCAGGCGATCAGCCCAACAATGCGTTGTCCCTAAATGTGTTAAAACCCGGTGAAGTTGCTGCAACCGCCGGAACATCAGGCGTGATTTACGGGGTAAGTGATGAGCTCACTTACGATCCTCAGTCCCGGGTCAATACGTTTGCCCATGTTACCTATACAAAGGTACAAAAGCATACGGGTGTATTGTTGTGTATCAATGGCACCGGAAGTATGTACCGCTGGGCAAAGCACAATTTTGCGGCGAACCTGTCCTACTCCAGGCTTAATGAACTTGCTGCTTCGGCACCTATCGGAAGCAAGGGCTTGAAAGTTTTACCTTTTGGCAATGGCGCCGAACGGATGCTGAACAACAAATATACGGGAGCGCAGCTGTTGGGCATCGACCTCAATCTGCATGGGCAGCCAGAAATTTTCAGAGCGGTTCAGGAGGGCATTGCCTTTGCTTTTCGCTATGGCCTGGATATCATGCGGGAAAATGGAATGCAGCCTAAAGTAATCCGTGCCGGCATGGCCAACTTATTTTTAAGTGAGGTCTTTGCACAAACCTTTGTTGATGTAACGGGGATACCGGTAGAATTATACGAAAATGATGGCAGCACTGGCGCGGCACTTGGCGCCGGCATTGGGGCCGCAATTTTCAAAAGTCCTCAGGAAGCATTTACCAGACACGAGCTGATCCGGTACCTGGAACCAAAAAATTCGGAGGCCTATGAGCCGTTATATGCCGAATGGAAGTCTCTTTTAGATAAAGCAATATAAGTAAAAATAAAAAAATATAAACATGACAAAAGTAGTAACAGGAGCAAAGGAATTTTTTAAAGGGATTGAACAGGTGCAATTTGAGGGCCTGGAGAGCGACAAGCCGCTGGCCTTTAGATGGTACGATGCAAATAAGGTAGTAGCAGGAAAAACGATGAGCGAACATTTTAAGTTTGCCTGCGCTTACTGGCATTCATTTAATGGTAATGGGGGTGATCCTTTCGGCGGTGCTACCCATATTTTTCCATGGGATGAAAAGAAAGATGCAGTAGAAAGGGCAAAGGATAAAATGGATGCCGCTTTTGAATTTATCACTAAAATGCAATTGCCTTATTATTGTTTCCACGATGTGGATGTGGTCGATTACGGAGATGATATCGCCGAGAATGAACGCAGGTTACAAGCTTTGGTGGAGTATGCCAAACAGAAACAAGCCAGCAGCGGCGTAAAATTACTTTGGGGAACAGCCAATTTGTTCAGCCATAAACGCTACATGAACGGCGCATCCACCAATCCGGATTTTCATGTGCTCGCCCATGGTGCTGCACAGGTAAAGGCTGCACTGGACGCAACAATCGCCCTTGGCGGAGAGAACTACGTTTTTTGGGGTGGAAGAGAAGGCTATATGAGTTTACTGAATACCAACATGAAGCGCGAACAGGAGCACCTCGCTAAATTCCTTCACACTGCTAAAGATTACGCCCGCAAACAAGGTTTTAAAGGAACATTCTTTATTGAGCCAAAACCATGTGAACCTTCTAAGCATCAGTACGATTATGATGCTGCGACAGTAAAGGGGTTTTTGCAGGAATACGATCTGCTTGCCGACTTTAAGCTGAATCTTGAGGTGAACCATGCCACTTTAGCCGGCCATACTTTTCAGCATGAACTGCAGGTTGCAGTAGATAGCGGCTTACTGGGCTCAATTGATGCAAACCGTGGCGATTATCAGAATGGCTGGGATACAGATCAGTTTCCTAATGACATTAATGAGCTGACCGAAGCCATGCTGATCATTTTAGAAGGTGGCGGATTAAGAGGCGGGGGTGTGAACTTTGATGCCAAGATCCGCCGTAATTCAACAGATCCCGCAGATCTGTTTTATGCTCATGTGGGTGGCATGGATATTTTTGCACGTGCCCTCATCACGGCAGATGCCGTCCTTCAGAAATCGGATTACAAAAAGATAAGAACCGATCGTTATGCTTCTTTTGATAGTGGTAAAGGTGCCGAATTTGAACAGGGAAAATTAAGCCTGGAAGATTTAAGGAACTATGCGGTACAAAATGGTGAGCCTGAAGTCCGCAGTGGAAAACAAGAATATCTGGAAAACCTGATTAACAGGTATATTTAAACCATAAACAATCCTAAACCTAATTATTTAAATCAATGAAAGCCAATTTACTGGATGCGAAAGATTACATCGTATTTGCAATTTATTTCGTAATCGTGGCAGCCTACGGGCTATATATTTACAAAAAGAAAAAGTCTGCCGCCAGCGGCTCCAAGGATTATTTTCTTGCCGAAGGCTCCCTAACCTGGTGGGCCATTGGTGCGTCTTTAATTGCTTCAAACATTTCTGCCGAGCAGTTTATCGGGATGAGTGGCTCAGGCTTTAAAATGGGACTTGCGATAGCCACCTATGAATGGATGGCTGCGGCAACGCTGATTGTAGTCGCTGTTTTCTTTATTCCTGTATACCTGAAAAACAAGATCTCGACCATGCCGCAGTTCCTGCACCAGAGGTATAACGGAACGGTGGCCATGATCATGGCTGTTTTCTGGCTGCTTTTGTATGTCGTGGTTAACCTGACTTCTATCCTTTATCTTGGGGCTTTGGCGGTCAGCAGCATTTCAGGCTTTAGCCTGGACCTTTGTATGTATGCCATCGCAGCCTTCGCAATTATTATTACCCTTGGGGGAATGAAAGTAATCGGCTATACCGATGTGATCCAGGTGTTCTTTTTGATTTTGGGTGGGCTTGCCACCACTTACCTTGCGCTTAGCCTGGTGTCAGAACATTACGGTACAACAGGTATTCTGGACGGTTATCATCTGATGACGAGCAAAGCATCTGAGCATTTCCATATGATTCTCAAACCTGATAATGAAAATTATATTGATCTGCCAGGATTGAGTGTGCTTGTTGGGGGGATGTGGATCGTGAACCTGAACTACTGGGGCTGCAATCAGTACATCACCCAGCGTGCCCTCGGAGCTGATCTTAAAACTGCGCGCTCAGGAATTCTCTTTGCTGCATTCCTGAAGCTATTGATGCCTGTAATTGTGGTGCTTCCGGGTATTGCGGCATATGTGCTGTATAAAGATGGAGCCTTTCAAACCGAGATGCTTCAGGACGGCTCTGTAAATCCCGATCGTGCTTACCCCGTATTGCTCAATCTGTTGCCTGCCGGATTAAAAGGACTCTCCTTTGCTGCACTTACTGCGGCAGTGGTGGCTTCCCTGGCGGGGAAAGCAAACAGTATCGCTACCATATTTACGCTGGATATTTACAAAAAAGTACTCAGGCCAGATGCAAATGAACGCAACCTGGTGATCACCGGGAAAGTGGCCATTATCGCTTCCATGATTTTGGGTGTGCTAATCGCCCCTCATCTGGGGATTGATAAGAAAGGCGGCTTCCAATACATTCAGGAATATACCGGTTTTGTATCTCCCGGTATTTTTGCGATGTTCATTTTAGGCTTTTTCTGGAAAAAGACAACATCCAATGCTGCGTTGTTTGCTACCATTGGTGGTTTCGGGCTGTCGCTGCTGCTCAAGTTTTTACCGGGCATGACTGATCTTTCCTGGCTATCTGAAGTCGGTTTCGCCGTTAAAGGCTCAGCTGGTGTGTATGAAATTCCATTTTTAGACAGAATGGGCTTTGTATTTTTGTTCTGTGTGATCGGCATGATCATCATCAGTGTAATTGAAAACCGGGGTGAAGCAAATGCTAAAGGCCTTGAGATTGATGCGGCTATGTTTAAAACCTCTACGGGATTTGCTGTTGGGGCACTAATCGTAATTGGCCTCCTTGTTGCCCTTTACAGTATATATTGGTAAAAGATCAAAGACCGTTATCTGTGTTTAATTTCAGGTAACGGTCTTTTAATTTATACTTGTGCAACTTTTCCTTAGCCTCCGATTTTGAAGAAAAAAACTACCATATACGATATTGCAAAGGAACTGAACATTACTGTCTCAACGGTGTCCCGCGCACTTAGTGGCTTCCCTGCAATCAGTGAAACCACCAGGCAGACGGTCATAGATGCTGCAAAAAGACTGAATTACAGTCCCAATAAGTTGGCATCTGCACTTAAATCCGGAAAAACCTACATTGTCGGGGTAATTGTCCCGAGCGTCCAGGCGCATTTTTTTGCATCAATTATTCATAGTATAGAAGAAGGACTGAAGGACAGCGGCTACAGAATTATCCTGTATCAGTCGAATGAATCTGTCGAAAATGAGATCAAAGGTGTAAAAACGCTACTTGAAGCACAGGTAGATGGGATTATGGCCTCATTGTCGCTGGAGACCGATGACATATCACATTTCCAGGAAATTATTAAGCAAAACAAGCCATTGATCCTTTTTGACAGGATCAGTCCAGGATTAAAAGTGCCCACAGTTACACTGAATGATTTTAGGGCTGGTTTTTTGGCGACACAGCACCTCATCGATCAGGGCTATAAGAAAATTGCTTTTGTGACCACCATGCATCAGATTAAGATCTTTAACGACCGTTTAGAAGGATTCAGAGAAGCAATGAAAGTCAATAACCTGCCGGTAAATGAAGATCGGCTTATTTTTGGGGGACTGTCCATTAAAGACGGCAGGTACGGCGCAGGCAAACTGTTGCGAGGAAACAACATGCCTGATGCTATTATCGCGGGAGATGACTTTACGGCCCTTGGCATCATTAAAAAGCTTAAAGAAGTTGACCGAATACCACCGGAGATAGGGGTGATCGGATTTGCGAACGAAGCTTTTTCCGCTTATATCACGCCGAGTCTATCGACGGTGGATCAACATCCCAATCAGATGGGGCTGGATTGCGCTGAAATGTTTCTGCAGATGGTGAAGCAGAATAACCCTTACGAGGATATACGTCATGTTACGCTTGAACCGACCATAGTAGAAAGGCAATCAACAGGAGGTCCTTTTACTTCCATATAGCTCGAGAACGTTTAGATATTTGTTACAAAGCTCTGCAGACAAAAAATATAATGAATAACAGCTTGTTGAAACATTTTATTACTTTTGCCATTTACAAATTTTAT
>CAMLDJ010000050.1 GCA_946478755.1 uncultured Pedobacter sp.
CCCTCCGCCGGTGTGCTGTAAACTCATTGGCTCCCGGAGTCTTGGCAATCCGCTTTCCGAGAGAATATGTTTCAGGTGCAACGTGTCGCTTTGCATCGAAAGCATTTCAGCTTCAGCATAGCCTTGCTCGTCCTCGCCCATGATCAGCCATCCGCGGGAATAAGGGGTTCCGACTGTTAAGTCAGCATTTGCTTGCCACTCTACGCCAGTCTCCTTGTCGCGTACACGATAAAACAATTTGTAAGTCAGCGGGTTAAGTGCTACCGGATATTCTAGATTCCTGAAGTAACCGATAGTGTCTATATTAATTCCTTCTCTCACCATCCACAGGTAGCGGTACTTTGTGGTATCTCCTCCATCCATTGTGGAAGCCAGGCCCGGTGTGATCCGCAGCGTGTCGACGCCACGACGCACTGTATAGGTACTGTTAACGCCAGTTATTTTAACATCGTTTATGTCATGGTAATCGTAGGTTCCCAGGTCTTTAGCGCAGGACGCAAGAAATAGGGCAGACATGACTAGAATAGTATGTTGATATATTTTCATCGGAATATAATTGTTTTCTAAAGGTTATGAAGCTTGCTTAGGCTTATGCAGGTTTCATTTGAATCTTTGTTTGATGGTTAGAAATTAAGGAGTGTATGGAACGCCTATATAGGATGTCCATGGCACGGACCCGATGAACATTAACCGTCCGTCGGCTTCCAAAACCGGTGTTCCCGCATCTTTTCGTTGAATTAAAATAGCGGTGGCATCACTTGCAATCAGTAATTGGCGTGCCAGTGGCATGGTAGCAGTACTTGCAAAATCCTCATATTTCAAACCGAGATTCTCGCTCAGAAAATCCATCTTCTTTCTCGAAAAGACTCCGAAAAGTCCTGATTCCTTATTCCCTGGCTGTATGGATCCCGACCACACCGCTGGCCGCACCAAAACATCATTCAATCTTACAGTATGCAGACTGGCATCAAACTTAGGAACTACCGTTCCCGAATTGTTTTCTGGGATGGCGTCCCATTCGGGAAAAGATAAGGAGAAATGTTCAGTAGGAACAAGGCGTAAACCGAGTGTTTTCATGTTTTCCTCCAGATCTGGTGTGCGCTTCACCTTCACAGTGATGTTGGTAGAAACTGCTCCGGCGGGGATGGTCCATAACGCTTGCAGCGCTGCGTAATGTTGGCCTTCAATGGCGGTAGTCGAGTCTGGATTTACTTCTACTCGAAAGGTCCGATCATAATCTTTTACGGGACCAGTGATCATTACTTTTACGGGAAAGTCGACCTCATCTTTTGCGAGAAGCGCAAATTCAACAGTACTATATGGCTGAAAAGGCCATAAGTTAGGTAAAAAGGTATTGCCGTGTTGTACAGCAAAATACACCCCTTCGCGGCCTTCATAGCCCATGATGTCCTTTTCGCAACCCGCGAATAAAGTCAGCAATGGAAGGCAAATCAGGTATATTAATATTCTTTTCATGCTTATCTAGTTAAGTTAGTTCCTTTGTGAAATTTCGCTATCCGGTAGTGGGACCACATAATTGGTTAGTACCATGGCTTTTGTTCCGGTAACCGCCGAGTGGTTGGGAACGGTTTGCTGGGCAGTGCGCTTGTAGAAATAAAACTGCTGACCTTCACCGATCGTTTCTTTTCTGAACTCGTTCATAATTGCGGTTTGCAGTGCAGTGCCGGAAGCGGGATTGAGGTTTAAACTATTGCGACTCGTTCTCACCTTGTTGAGATAGGAAATGCCAGTGGCTAAATCCGGGTGGCATTCAGCTGCAATAAGCAGTACCTCTGAAAGTCGGATCAGAGGAACCATATATCGACCAGGTGCGTTTACCACATCCATATATTTGATGTTAGTTAGGGCGGTTGTTGTTCCCGACGATGCATTTTGCCAGATGCGGCGACGGTAGTCGTTCGCATCGTCGTAGAGCGCATTTACACGAGCTTCATTGGTGTCGCCGTTGCTGAAAGACAGCTTATTATTGAGGTCCAGATTAACATCAAACTGCCGGTCAAACATTTCAGAACGATTGATGTCATAAAGAGAAAACATTACCTCTGTTGAGAAAACCCGATCTGGCGGAATTTGTGGCGTTACCGAGGGATTACCCAGGGCACCGATGCGTGTGACGTACGGAAATACATCCTTCGCCTGCACTTCGGTCAGCAGCGCTTCCGCCTCGGTCAGTGCGTTGACTTTATCGCCTTGCCATAGATATGCCCTTGCCAGAAGTGCTTTGGCGGCATAATAGTTTAGACGGTATTGTCTGTAATATAGATCATTAGTGCCTGTAGGATTGTTGCCGTTTCTTACGCCGGAAGTCCTTATCGGATCGGTATTTTCCAGTAGAGATAATCCCTTCTTCAGATCATCTGTAATGTGCTTCATTACTTGCTCGGCAGTCAATAGGGCTGACACCTCGAAGCCACTTTTGGTTACATAAGGGATAGCTGGTTTGGCCTTGCTAGCTGCTGTATAGATCGGGCCGAAAAGACGAAGCATATCCAAATGTAAAAAAGCACGCAGTGCTATAGCTTCCCCTTTTATAATACCGTAATACGGCTCGGGCAATTTCTGGCTTGGGGCATCGCCGCATTTTTCAATAATTACATTGCAGTTGGCTACCAGTTCGTAAGACTTTTTCCAGGCATTCTCAAATGTTGTCTTAACCTTCTCGCTGGTGTATACAAAAGTAGCATGCTCAAAGTAACGGTGTGTAGAAGATGTCAATACATAGTATTGCGCCATCACATCTACACCTCCTGTTGTCATTTCCTGACCATAGAGTGCCGTGTTAGCCAATTCTACGTACACGCCATTGATCGCTTTGGTATAGCCCGCCGGATCAACAAACAGCTGATCTTCGCCCAGGCGGTCAGTAGGTTTCACATCAACCCACTTGTTGCAGGAGAGTGTGAACAGACTCAAAAAGAGGCAGAAGAATATTTTATGTAGTGTTTTCATCTGTTATAATATTAATTGTTAAAAACGGACTGCGGCTGAAAAGGAAACAGAACGGGCAAAGGGGTAATCCAGGCCGCGTTCATTTTTGATTGTAGAGACATAAAATATATCATTCATGTAAGCTCTGAATGTGATCGAAGAGGCCCGGATTGACCTTAGCCAGGATGCTCTGCTGGTTTCATAGCCCAGAGAGAATGATTCTCCGACGAGCATATTGTTGTCGGCCACAAAGCGGGAAGACATCGGTGTATATTCCGTCCTTGAAATGGCCTTGAATTTTGCGTTATCGCCGGGCTTTTGCCATCTGTCGTACAATGCACGTTTGTCTTGGTTGAGCGCAACACGCTGGGTAGTGATATTTTCTACCTTATCATACAGCGTATTCATAAATGCCTGTCCGCCTAAACGATAACGTAAATTTACCGAGGCAGTGAAACCTTTGTAAAGGAAGCTTGTACCAATAATCCCCTCCAGATCGGGTTCGCTATTACCTACTACTACTTCGTCTTGATAGTTGTAAACAAATGTCTGCTCATTGTTTTTGTTTAGAAAGATCTCGCGCCCGGTTGCCGGGTCTATACCTACAGAGCGTACCGACCAAAGGTCTGAAGGACTGCCTCCGTCGTAATAACGGACCATGTTACGACTCCTGTTGGCCAGGTTAAAATTGTCTAACTGATTACCCATTTTGCGATACTCCGATTTAAACCGTCGCAGATTTAGGTTGACACGCCAGTTTACTTCATCACGACGCAAAATCGTGTAATCGGTAGTTAAAGTTAAACCATTTGTCAGTTGTTCACCGATATTTTGTGCTACCCGGGCGACTCCGGTCGACGATGGGAGTGTTAGCAGTACCAACAGCGGATCTGTATTCTTAACGAAGTAATCAAAGGTGACGCGGAACCTGTTCTCTAAAGTGGTAAAGTCCAGGCCAATGTTTCGGTCGAGCGTGGTTTGCCAGCGCAGGTTGCTGTTTCCCATATTGCTGATGATGGCACTCGCACCAAATGGATTCCGGTTTTCGTTATTATAGCGATAAACCCTCGCAGATATGTAATCGTCGAAATTTTGATTTCCGGGATTACCAATAGATCCTCTCAAACGCAGTTGGTTTATCCAGCTGGATGCGCTCAGAAAGGATTCTTTGTGAACGTTCCAACCCAGTCCGACAGACCATATAGTTGAAAACTGCCTGCTTGATCCGTAAATTGAAGATCCGTCAGAGCGCACTGTAGCATCTATCAGGTACCGCTGATCGTAGGCGTAGCCAAAGTTCATAAAGAAGCTGGCACCGCGACGTTTAGACTCCTGGTACCCTGCACGCTGGCCTTCTTTATAACCTAAAGCAAAGCTGGGATTGGAAAACTCATCATCAACAAAGCCGCTTACGCCAAAAGCGCTTTGGTTACGTACGTTCTGTTCCATACGCATACCCGCGACGGCATTAATCATATGCCTGGCTGCAAACAGTTTTCCGAAGGTTAGGCTCAAATCGCCGTCATAGTTAACGTCTTTGCCGTTAGTTTCATCATACCGGCCTCTTTGCAATACGTCAGTTTGTAAGAATTCAGTGTTGAAAGGTGATCTGAAAATTTCATCCTGCGTCCTGAAACTGCGGATGCCGAAACGTGCACGTGCGCGAAGCGACTCCATAATACGCCATTCAGCCTCAAAGTTATTGGTAAAGCCTTGAGATGCTGATGAGTTGATGTTTAAATTACTTTGGTCATATAGCGGACTATAGATAGGTACCAAAGAAGTATTGCCAAGGGCTTTAAAATCTTCTAAAATCATTCTCACATTGCCCTCGTCGTCATATTTTCTATAATATGGATTAGCCCGCGAAAATTTGGAAAATGGTTGTGTTTCGCGGTTTGCAACTACATTATCAATACTCAGAGTGTTATTTACCGAGACACTACCTTTTCTGTAAAGCAGGCGTATATTACCATTGGTCGCTGTCCTGTTCGAACCTTCCATCACACCTGGAGTGAGGCCATAATTCAGAGATACGCTATAACGAAGATTGGCATCCCCACCTTCAGCAAATAAGGTATGTCGCTGTGAAATAGCCGTTTTCAGGGGCTCGTCAGCCCAATAGGTATTAACGCCTCGCCGTACTTCCTTTAAGCGGTTGAAATAATTTGCTTCACTAACCGCATTCGAACCAACAATGATGTCCCCGTCTGCATTTAACAAACCATAAAATTGCGACAGACGCTCAAATTGCAGCTTTTCCTCGGCATTCATCAGGTTGTAATCCGTCAGGTCTGCAAAGCTAACGCTAGAGCTGAAATTGTAATTTATTCGCAATGAGCCCGCTGTAGGTCTTTTAGTTTCTACGACAACAACCCCATTTGCCGCCTTCGATCCGTAAATGGCAGTAGCACTGGCATCTTTTAGCAAGGTAATCGATTCAACCCTGTCCATACTCAGGTCACTGATAATTGCTAATGTACTCTCAAATCCATCGAGGATAAATAACGGTTGATTAGGGTTTGAACTATATTCATCGGTTAGCCCGATTACACTGCTCTTTCCGCGGATCTCGATATCCGGAAAACGGTTTGGATCTGAGCCGAATGTATTATTGTCTATAATGGCAAAGGAAGGGTCGAGTGTTTTTAAGCTTTGCAGGATACCCTGATTGCCGACGATCTGCAGCTCTTTTGCAGAAAACCTGGTAGATGAACCGGTGAAACTCTGGCGTTCTCTTTGAAAGATTCCGGTGACCACAACTTCGTTCATAGCCCCTTCGTCTGGCTGCAGTTCAATATCCAGCTTTTCCTGTTTCTGGTAGCTGATCTCCTGGGTTTTCATCCCCACATAGCTGAACACCAGCGTTTGTTTTTTATCGGATAAGGGGATGGTTAATCGATATTGTCCTTTTGAGTTGGTAGAGCTGGTCAAACTGCTGCCTTTTAATTTGATAGTTACATTTTCCAAAAGTTCTTTGGTTTCTGCATGGCGAACTGTGCCGGTTAGGGATTGCTGCTGCGCATTCGAAGCCGGTTTAACAGTCATTTCCGGCTGTGGGGTACCCGAAAGTGATATGGTCTTGTCTTCTATGACATAGGTTAAGGGCTGACCTTCTATGATCTTTTCCATAAACCGGGACAAAGGCATATTTTTGGCGTCGACGGTGACTGGCTCGGCTGATGCGATAACTTTTTTAGTTCCAAAAACAGTGTAACCACTTTGTTTTCTAATGGCGTCGATCACAGTCGAAAAGGGGATGTTTTTTCCTTTGAGTGTGATCTGCTGGGAATAGCTGGAGGCACTTACTGTCGTAAATCCCGCTATAAGTAAGAACATGATGATTTTCATCACTCGTGTAAAGTAATATATATTCATTAATTTTACGTTGGTTTAGTTGGTGCAATGTCTGCTTCTACGTTTTGGCTGGGCGGCACTAATCAGACCTTAGGGGGAAGGATGGCAGTCCTTTTCCCTTTCTGATTTTGGCGCTCTTTTTCGGGTCAGTTTTTTCTCATATGCGTTTTTGTTTTTTGGTTTACATTCTGTTCTTTTTTCCTTTTATGGTCAGTTTTCTGTGGAGTACATCAAGGCTATAGTCAATTTCGGCAACATCCAATAAGCGTAAAACAAGGCTGATGTTCTGGTTACGAAAGGCATCACCTACGAGTTCTTCTTTTGGTATTTCTTTGTCATATACAATATCCAGATCATACCAACGTCCGATATCATTCATGGTCTCTTCAAACGTTTTTCCGTCAAAACTAAACTTGCCATCTCGCCAGGCGGTATAATTAGCTGGATTTACGGATTTTACTGTCGTTTTTCCCATAGTGGTAATGGCCTGTTCGTTCGGCTTCAGGATAAAGCGGCCTTGCTGACCGCGGACCGCAACTTTTCCTTCAACAAGTGTCGTCTTGCCAGCTACTTGCCCGGCGTAGGCGTTCATGTTAAATTGCGTACCGAGGACTTCCACTTCCTGTTGCTTGCTGATGACTTTAAAGGGGATCTTCTCACCGCTTGTACGGAATATTGATTTCACTTGAAAAAAGGCTTCACCTTCCAGTTCGACAATACGTTCTTCCGCATTGAAGTGCAGCGGATATTTGATGGTACTCTGGGCATTGAGCCAGACCTGAGAACCGTCTGGTAAAATGATTTTATAAGTGCCTCCGCGAGGGGTATGAAGGGAAAGTAATTTTTGGGCATCTGCGGATTGTCCGGCTGCGGTGTTTTCTACCGGGCTACCGTCCGTGTAGGTGATTTTTTCTCCTGCTACAATACCTGCCTGGGAATTTTTCAGTTGAATTGTCCGCCCGTTGGAAAGGGTGAGCGTTGCTTTGTTGCCCCCAGGTTCAATGCTTGTCTGTACATGTTCCGAATTCCCGACTGGTGTGTTGTATTCCAGTACCATCCAGGTTCCAAATGCAACGATAAGTATTGCCGCTGCTGCTGCGGTTATCCAGCGGGCTTTAAACCGAATTTTGAGCGGTAGTTGAACCCGATCTTTTCCTACTTTAGACAACAGTTGGGCCAACATACGTGATTTGATCACATCATGGGATTCATCCGTTGTTGATGGGATAATTACCTGCTCGTCGTCATGGCTGTTATACCAATCCATTAGGATCTGCAGTTCCTCCGGACTGATACTTCCGTTATTAAATTTAAAAACTAAATGTTCTATATTTTCGGTGTTCAAGGGCATTATATTTGCTTTTCTACCTGTATAGACAGAAAAATATGGCCTAGGGGTGAGTGCAACTGATTAATTTTTGAAAAAAATATAAGCAGATATCAATGTGGTCAGCAAATTGATATTTCCCTGAATATCCCTGTTCGCTTTTTTGATATGTGATTTGATCGTGTTTTCCGAGAGATTTAATCTTTCGGCGATCTCTTTATTAGAAAGGCCTTCCTGCCGGCTAAGTTTAAAGACGATTTGACATTGAGGGGGAAGTGAGTTGATGGAATTGTCTATCTGCTCCTGTAATTCACGTATGATCAGCTGACGTTCTGGTGAAAGCAGGTTGATGTCTTTCGCGGGAGTATAGTTTTCGGACTTGATACGTTCACGATAGCGCCGATCCAGTATATTGAAGGATTGGTTACGTATGGCGCGGGCCAGGTAATTTGAAAGCTCAACTTTTGCAAGCGAAAAATCATCGCGCAGTTTCCAGAGCTTATACAGCACGTCTTGAACACATTCTTCAGCTTCTTCCTGATTGCCCAAACGATTAAAGGCTACTGCCAGCATTTTGTCCCAATAACGATTATAAATCTCTATCAATACACGTTCGTCACCATTTTGCATAAGTTGGACTAGCTCCTGATCTCCATATGATTGATATTGCCCCATTACTGTATGCCCTCGTTTGCAAATATATAATTTTCAGAGTTTTATATCGCGGCTAAATCTTTTGATTCTTTGCTCACGCGCCTCTTTTATCTCAAGGCTACCTTTTTGCCTAACCTGTAGCATAAAAGAGGCAGAGTTTTTAAACCTTTGTACGCTTTTACACCGTTTTTTTCTTTTTTCTTTTTTCCCGTTTAGCGGTAATATATTCCGAAGGGAATACACCAAACTGCTTATGGAAGTTTCTTCCAAATTGCCGGTAAGAATTAAAACCCACCCTTTCAGAGACTTCATAAATTTTATGTTCCTGATTAGCCAATAGTTCAGCAGCAATTTTCAAACGGGCCACATTAATCAATTCATTAGGGGATAGGTTAGAGATCTCTTTGATTTTGCGGTATAGCGTTGCCCTGCTCATGTTCATGACCGTAGCCAATTGATTCAGTAAAAAAAACTTTCCTGTTGGTTTTAAGATATATCCAGTCTTTATCCAGGCCCTCTAGTTTATAGGCGTATTCTGTCATTTCAGGAGCGGTAAAGCTTAATGCAGCAAAGTCGATACTAAATGAGGATTGATTATATTGAAGCGTGATGGTATCTGTGTTGGTGATCGATTTTTGTAAGGGAGAGCCCTTCTTATTTATTTCTAATTCCTTATTATATACCTGAAAACTCGTAATGTAAACAGGTGGAAGAAAAGTGTTTTTTATAAATTCGGCTGGATGATCTGGAAGGAAATGAAAGCACAGGGTATCACCCAATCTGCATTGATGGAGGCGCTCGATATGTCCGGTTTGCGACTAGGGGAGGTACTTAAAAAAGAGCAAATGGATGTGTATATTCTGGTAATGATCTGCGGGGTGCTCAAAAAGAATCTTTTTCAATACCTGGAAGTCGACGAACTGGAAAAAGTGCTTATGATTGATAGAATTAAAGTGCTAAAGGGAAGGATTGCGGACCTGGTGGATACCAGTACTGAGAAGGATATACTTTTGCAAAACAGAAATAGGGAGATCAGTCGCCTGCTAACCACAATCGAAAGACTTCGGAACGGGAATACCAAAGACTGAACTGAGAATTGTACTGGTAAAAAGACAACAGTACCTTGCCATCTGCTAAATAGAGAATTTTTACACAATTGCCGGATATCTTTGTTTAAAAGTTCATTGCTACGTGGTTAAAAATAATCTGGTTCTTTTTCTATTGAAAAATGAGGATAATGGTGCCGCCTATAATCATCAATACGGCAATTACTGTTTTATAGGTAAGGGGCTCCCCAAGAAAAATAACAGATAACAATAAGACAATGGCTACACTGGCCTTGTCTACCGGAGCGACCTGCGAAACCTTGCCAATTTGCAAGGCTTTGAAGTAAGATATCCAGGACAATCCTGTTGCCAGGCCTGACAGGACCAGGAAGATCCAGTTCTGTTTTGTTAAGCTGGAAATGCCTGCCTGCCCGCCTCTAATGAAAACGATTGCCCAGGCCAAAAGCAATATGATAACGGTTCTGATCGCGGTAGCTAAATTTGAATCGATACCTTTTATTCCAATTTTAGCGAGGATTGCCGTTAATGCTGCAAAAAAAGCGGAAAGTAAAGCGTAGATCCACCACATACGGTCTGAATTTATGACCAAATATAACCTAATGATTTTTCATCTCTGCTACAAAAAATATTTGAAGAGGGTTTTAATTAGTGGTGGAATAGGTCGATTTCATTCAGACGTGATTCAAAATGGAATCTTCCTTTGGTTTTGCAGATGGGGGGCCTGCGGGCATTTGTAAATCCTCCGGCTTGAATTTCCACCTTCTGTGTGACCAAAGCCAGTACTCGGGCTGCTCACGGATCACAGCTTCCAGATATTGGACATGTCCATCGGTGATCTGATAGGCAGCGGTATTACCCGGGTCATTAAATAGGGGTATGAATGTGCATTTATAGTGTCCTCTTCTTACCAGACGGATATCACAAAATACTACCGCACTATCAGTGGTTTTTGCGAGTTTTTCCGCACCCAGGAAAACTGCAGTCGGCTGATTCAGAAATCTGGTAAAATACTGAATTTCGCTTTTTGCAGGGGTTTGATCACTCGCCAAAACTGTTACCGTACGGTTGTTTTTGTGTGAAGCCAGGATACGCGCTGTGTTGCGCATTGGAATCAGGGTAGCACCAAATCTTGACCGCATACGTTTCAGTACCCTGTCAGCATATTTATTGGATAGGGGCTTGTATACAATAATTCTGGGTTCAATAAAAAGCTGGCTGAACCGAAGGGCGGTAATTTCCCAGTTTCCAAAATGGCCCGACACAGCGATCACACTTTTGCCACAGCTGAATATACCGCTGATCAGCTCAGGATTTGCAAATTTTACTCTTTTTGCGACTTCCGTCTCACTAATCGTTAATAATTTGATGGCTTCCACCATGAGGTCTGCCAGGTATCGGTAATACTTTTTTCGTATCACGACACGTTCTTCGGGAGACTTCTCAGGGAATGCATTCAGCAGGTTCTGGTCGATTATTTTTTTGCGGTATCGCAGCATATTGCCCAATATCAGGTATAGTACATCAGCTATTTTATAAAGAGCCAGGAGCGGAAAAAATGAGAGGAGATAAAGCAGCCCAAAAAGCAGGATGGATAACGTCTTTTTCATGATTCGTTTTCGGTTGATGATCCTAAACAAAAAGAAAATCACAAAGGTTTCGATAATCGTTTTGTTATAGCTTCAGCCTATCCTTTCCATGATCCGGACTTTTTCAAATACCGTATCGTTACATAATATATACCCAAAAGAACCATTGAAACTATAAAAACCTTGTCCCTGATGGCATTGTCATAATGTGTCAACTGAGGATACTTGAAAAGCAGGATAACTATTATCCCGGCCAGCCAAACGGTCTGGGTGTTGTATTCTTTTATCAACCATCTTTTCCCGTTAAACTGCATATTTGAAATGGTCTTACTGATGTTCTTGAGATTGACGAACCACCGGCTTACACCTGAACAGTATTTAGTAAACTCCTGTCCAAATTTATTCTGCAGAAATTGTTCTTCAGCCAACACAATGGCCTGATATATAAATAAGAAAACAGGAATAAAAAAAAACACGAACAACAATGAATTAATTAATATCCCAACACCCAAAAGCATCAAAATATTTCCCACGTACAAGGGATTCCGGCAGTGAGAAAATATTCCTTCTGTAACAAGTTTATCCGCATATACTTCTTTGTTTTTTCCGCCTCTTACAATATAGGCCAGGGCAATCGTTAGTCCCCGGAGAAGTTGCCCCGCAAGGGTTATAGCCAAACCAAGGATGAGCGGGTATAAGTAAAAGTTTGAACCAAAAACAGCTGGCCTGAAAATATATGGGGAAGGAATAAATAACGCAAGGTATAAAAATATGAACAGGACATTCCTGTACTTAAAGAAAAAATTACCAATGGTAAGCATGTTAGTTTTTTATACTGATAAATCCTGAAAAGTTATACCATTTAAAAAATGTTTCTGTATGTGAAAAGCCCGCTTCCCGAAGCATCTTTAGATTTTCACTTAATTTATACGGAATCAGCACATTTTCTAATGCTTCCCTTTTTTGGGAGATTTCCATTTCACTATAGTTATTCCGTCTTTTGTAGTCATAATAGTATTTAATAAAGTTTCTGTTGAACAAGCTGTCTTCGGCCAGGATCTTTTCGAAAATAATAAGGACACCCCCATTAACCAATCCGTCAAATATTTTTTTGATCAATTTCTCCCGGTACAGCGGACGCACAAACTGCAGGGTAAGGCATAAAATTACGACCGAAGCGTTGTCAATTCTCACTTCTGCATGAAGGTCAGCAAGTACCAGCTCATATTGCCTTTTGAAGTGTTTCTGTTTTAATTTAATCTCACATTTCTTTAACATCTCAGCAGAATCATCTACACCTATAAATTTAATGCTTTCATTAATAAATGGATCTAAACCAATCATGGTCGTTCCAGTTGAACAGCCCAGGTCCACGATATTCGTATCCGGTAGTACATGCTCACTTGCCAGTTCAATTATCATCCGCTGCATCTCGTTATAAAATGGTACCGAGCGCTCCACCATATCATCAAAAGCATTCGCAACTGTGGCACCAAATTTAAAATCAGAGGGTTTTTTGATTTCTGCGCTGAACACATGATCTAGATTTTCCTTTTTTTTCATCAGTATGTTATTTGTTTTTTAAAGGTTATGAAGCTTGTAAAGCTTAATCATTGTGTTTTGTAAGAAAGCTTATGCAGGATTTATTAGCTAAGCTATGTTGTTAACTTCTTCAAACTCCGCCGGATCTGAATCCTGAATGTAGTCGTGAAATCTGTAGAAAATCTGAATCAATCAACAAGTAATTGTTGTAAAAGTTTATCTTTTTTACGATTTTCTTCCTGTTTTCGCAGTATTAGGACAGTTAATTTTCTTTAACTTCGCTTTTAACTAACATAAATTATTCGACGATGGGAACTACAGAAAGTCTTAGTAAAAGTGGACATTTAATAGAAAAAGAAAACAAATACGGTGCACACAATTACCACCCTTTGCCTGTAGTACTGGAAAGGGGACAGGGCGTATTCGTTTGGGACGTAGAAGGTAAGAGATATTACGATTTTCTTTCCGCTTACTCAGCTGTGAACCAGGGGCATTGCCACTCCCGAATTGTCAATGCATTAAAACTTCAGGCCGAGCAATTAACGCTTACGTCCCGGGCCTTCTATAACAATAAACTGGGTGATTTTGAAGAATTTATCTGCAGGTTGTTTGGCTTCGATAAAGCTTTGATCATGAATTCCGGTGTTGAAGCTGTAGAAACTGCCATGAAGCTTTGTAGAAAATGGGCTTATCGGGTAAAAGGTATTGCTGAAAACCAGGCAAAAATTGTTTTTGCTAAAGGAAACTTCCATGGCCGGACCATTTCAGTCATCTCTGCATCTGACGACGAAAGTGCAAGAAGAGATTTTGGTCCTTTTGTAGATGGGATAGGTCAGGTCCCATATAACGATGTGGAGGCTTTTGAAAAGTTGTTAGTATCAGATAAAAACATTGCGGGTTTTATAGTAGAACCTATCCAGGGTGAGGCCGGGGTGGTGGTACCCGATAGCGATTACTTGCCTCGCATAAAAGCTTTGTGTAAAACATATCATGTGTTATTTATTGTTGATGAAATCCAAACGGGAATTGCCCGTACTGGAAGTATGTTGGCTTCATACGATGTCGATCTTGAGGATAAAAGTAAGCAGCCCGACGTTTTAATATTAGGAAAAGCCATCTCGGGAGGCGTATTGCCGGTTTCAGCAGTGCTGGCTAGTGACGAAATTATGCTGACGATAAAACCGGGAGAACATGGTTCGACTTATGGAGGCAACCCACTTGCCTGTGCAGTAGCCCAGGAAGCTTTGCAGGTGGTAATTGATGAAAACCTTGCTGAAAACGCCTTTAAACTTGGTGAAATTTTTCGCTCAGGATTGGAACATATTGCAGAAAGAACAGGCATGATTAAGCTGGTAAGAGGTAAAGGCTTGCTCAACGCTATTGTGATTGATAGTTCTGAAGCGTCTGACCTGGCTTGGGACATTTGCCTTAAATTTAAAGAGAATGGCTTGTTAGCAAAACCTACTCATGGCAACAAGATCCGCCTTGCTCCGCCACTGGTCATTACTGAGGAGCAAATAAACGAAAGCCTGGCTATTATTGAAAAATCTTTATTGGAATTTGTGTAAGAATTTATGAGAAAACCGATAAAGCTAATAAAAAACAGATCTGATATTGGCGCAGGTACACGTGGATCGGATATGGGAATAGATGCTATCGAAATCGCCGCAATTAATAAAGGAAGTGAATATTTTAACTGTTTCCCTTTTGTTGATGTAGAAACCCATAACGAAACGATCTATAACAAGGATCGGAATTCTTTTGCCAAAAGAATCGAGCATGTGCTACAGCAATGTACCCGTGTAGCCAAAGTCGTTGAACACAGTTTATCAGAAGGATACTTCCCACTGGTATTTTCCGGGGATCATTCCTCGGCTTTAGGGACAATCAGCGGGATTAAAACTGCGTATCCCGATAAAACGCTCGGTGTGATCTGGCTAGATGCCCATGCCGATTTGCATTCCCCTTATACCTCCCCCTCGGGAAACATACACGGAATGCCGCTGGCTGCCGCATTGGCCAATGATAATTTAGGCTGCCAGGTGAATAAGGTTGAAGGAGAAACCTTGCTTTTCTGGGATAAGTTAAAAACGATCGGAACCAGCGAGCGTAAATTGAACCCAGAACACTTAATCTATTTTGGAGTGAGGGATACCGAAGAAGCCGAGAACATTCAAATCGATAATTTAAGGATTAGAAATTATAGGGTAGAAGAATTACGCTTCAGGGGATTAGAGATCTGCGTACAGGAAGCGCTGAAAAAATTAGCGGATTGCGACCTGATTTATGTTTCTTTCGACGTGGACAGCATGGATTGCGATTTGATCTCCCATGGAACCGGAACCCCTGTTTCAAAAGGGTTTGACCAGCAGGAAATCATTGCCATTGTAAACACAATTATCAGCGGACAGAAAGTGGTATGCTTTGAGGTGGTTGAGGTTAATCCCCTGCTGGATAATAAAGGAAATAAAATGGCTGAAACTGCATTTGAAATATTGGAGCAAATTTATTTTGGTTAAGCCTAAGGGTAGAAGCCGGCAATTGAGACAAAACGTAGAAAAGTTGATTTATACTGTTGTAGTCTAGCTGATTTTTCTATGTTTCTTTGTAAGTACTTGGTTAACAATTTGTCATCACAAGAATCGGAGCGTTTTACAGGTTACTGCAGGTATTCCAGGTGTTGGTGTTGATATTAAATTGGATACCAAGTTTTATTATTTTAATTTGTGTAGATGAATGCGAAACGGTATAAGCTATATAAAGTATTAATAGGCCTGGGGCTTCTTGCCAGTTGCCTGCCGGTATCGGCGCAAAGTCAGGGCGCGAAAAAGCAGCAATCACGACCGAATATTATCATTATTCTGACCGACGATATGGGCTATGGTGATGTCGGGACATTTGGCGGCAATTTTGTGCAGACACCGAATATAGATAAGATTGCAGCCAAGGGGCTAAAGCTTAGTCAATATTATAGTGGCGCTCCAATATGTTCCCCTTCACGGGCAAGCCTCTTTACTGGCATGCATCCCGGAAAATGGAACTTCACCACTTTTCTTGACACTAAAAAACACAACAGAAATGCTGAGCAGATTGATTTTTTGAGCACGGAGGCGCCCTCAATCGCCAGGTTCTTTAAGCAGTCGGGCTATACAACAGGGCATTTTGGAAAGTGGCATATGGGGGGCGGAAGAGATGTAACTGGCGTACCTGGCTTCGATAAATATGGTATTGATGAGCATGCAAGTACTTATGAAAGCCCTGATCCAGATCCCGCAATTACTGCTGCCAACTGGATCTGGTCTGAAAAAGACAGCATCAAACGATGGGATAGAACAAAATATTTCGTGGATAAGACCTTAGATTTCATGAAGCGGCACAAAGGAACGCCTTGTTTTGTGAACCTTTGGCCGGATGATGTGCATACACCATGGGTGCCTACGAGTGGAACTGAATTTAACGGCAAGTTTCCAATGAACCCTCAGGAGGAGGCCGCATTTAAGGGGGTATTGAAAGCATACGATGTCCAAATTGGCCGCTTGCTTGACGGATTGAAAGAGATGGGACTTGCAGAAAATACCATCATCATCTTTACCAGTGACAACGGACCAGCTCCGAGCTTTAGGGGAAGCAGGAGCGGCGGTTTTCGGGGAGCCAAAGCTTCCCTGTATGAGGGAGGAATCCGTATGCCCTTTATCATCAGTTGGCCCGGACATATCCCTGCCGGCAAAACCGATGAAGGTTCTGAGTTGAATGCAACCGATTTATTACCCTCGCTAGCAAGGATGGCCGGTGTTAAGCTTCCTCATAACTACCGGGGAGATGGCATTGACCGGTCCGAGCTTTTGCTGGGCAAGCCCTCGTTAAGGAAAAAGGATATGTACTGGGAATACGGAAGAAATGACATCGCTTATGGCTTCCCGAAAGGCCGCGACAGGAGCCCGAGACTGGCTATACGATCCGGTGAATGGAAGCTTTTGATGGATAGCGATGGCCGTAAAATTGAGCTTTACAATATTGTCAGGGATGCTAAAGAGACCACTAACCTGGAAGCTGAAAAGGTAAAGATAAGAGAGCAGCTGAGTGGTAAATTGATGGCGTGGTGGAAATCGCTCCCAAAACTAAGTGCGAACTAATCTTTTACGAATACCTATTAATCAGGTGAAAAAATGAAAATAAAATCGAAACTGATTCCTATTTGTGCATCAATTGCTTTACTCATCCTGGCACAATCCTTTACCAAAAATGCCGGCAATGAACAAAAAGCGAAATCAAAACCTCCGCAATCCCGGCCGAATATTGTGATTGTAATGGCTGACGACCTGGACAGCAGGCAACTGAGCTGTTACGGTGGGAAAAATCTGCAGACGAGAAACATAGACGCATTGGCGTCCGAAGGGATGAAATTTGAGCAAATCATCTGTTCGGAGGCGATGTGCGTGCCGACCAGGGCATCCCTGTTTACAGGGCTTTTCCCAATGAGACACGGTTCTTTTCAGAACCATAAATCAGTTTATAATACCGGACTAAAAAGTATTTGCCAGTATCTGAAAGCCCAAAATTATAGTGTTGCCCTAACTGGAAAAAACCATAGTACTAAACCTGAATCGGTATTCCCATTTGAGTTTATTAAGGGATTTCAGCCCAACTGTGTTTCAGCAAATGATGATTATCAACTTGACAGCATCAGAACATTTATCACTCGAAAGAACGCAGATCCGTTTTGCCTTTTTGTCATGAGCATTAACCCACATGCGCCCTGGGTATCGGGCGATCCGACAGAGTTTGACCCTGATAAAATAGTCCTTCCACCACACATGGTGGACACGAGGGATGTACGGGAGCTGTATTGTAAGTATCTGGCGGAAGTCAGACGATTGGACAATCAGGTCGGTGACATTAGAAATCTTTTGAAAGAAACGGGACAGGATAAAAATACCATCTTTATATTTCTGGGAGAACAGGGGCCACAGTTTCCCGGCGGGAAATGGACCTTGTACGACAATGGTCTGAAAAGTTCCATGATTGTGAAATGGCCGGGAAAAGTAAAGGCTAATGTGACCACAGATGCCATCGTACAATATGAGGACATCACTCCGACATTGATCGATATTGCAGAAGGTAAACCCATCAAAGGATTGGATGGACGTAGCTTTTTACCCGTGCTTACTGGTAAAAGCAATTCGCATAGAACCGAAGCTTTCGGAATACACAACAACATACCTGAAGGTACACCTTATCCAATGAGATCGGTTCGTGATCATCACTATAAATTGGTGATGAACCTTTTGTCTGATCAGCCATATTATATCAAGTATATGATGAATCCTGCAAATAAGAAGAGCTATTGGAATGCATGGGTAACCCAGGCGCAAACCTCGTCGGAAACAAAGAGACTGGTAGACAGAATCACCACGAAACCCGCTTTAGAACTTTATGATCTGCAAAAAGATCCTTATGAGTTAAACAACATCGCTGGAGACAAAAAGTACGAAAAGCTTGTTCAGGCTTATGAATTGAAACTAAAGAACTGGATGGAGCAACAAAATGATCCGGGTGCTTCCGTCGATCGTGTATACTCAAGGTAGAGCGATGCTCTATATAGATCAGGAAGTTTTTCTGTGGAGAAAAAAGCTGTCTAGGGCATGGTCCAGGCTAGGCATAAGGATACCGCGACTGCTTTTCAGCGCACTGAATAATGGGCGCTCGGCCTGGAAACCGAGGTCGGCAAGAGTTGAGGGTATCAAGAGCGCCTGATTAAAGCCAGCGCGTGCAGTTACTTCTTTTGCCAGATCAAACCAGCTCACTGTACCATAATTGGTAAGGTGCCAGATACCGGACTCGTCATCAATCATCAGATCTATCGTGCGGTCGACCAGGTCAGGAACATAGGTCGGTGAGATGAAAACATCTTCCGCAATTCTTAAGGTCCGTTTTTCCTGTAAAGACCGGAGCGTTTCGTATACGAAGTTGTATTGGTCCCAGGGCCCGAAGAAAGCACTCGTCCTGATGATCAGGGCCTCCTGATTTTTGTTTAAAACCTCATGTTCTGCAGCTGCCTTACTTAAACCATAAACATTAAGCGGATTTACAATGTCCTCTTCAAGGTATTCTGCTTGTTTTCTTCCATCGAAAACAAGATCGGAAGAAAACGTTACTAACTTAACACCATATTTTTTGCAGCATGATGCCAGATTTCCTGGTCCCATGGTATTGCTCAAAAAACAATCGCGATATTCGAGCTCAGCAGCATCAACATTTACATATCCTGCGGCATTAAGGACCGCCCAGGGCCTATGTCTTTGAATTACATCTTCAATCTGCCCGGGATAGATCAGGTTGACCTCATTTTTCACAGGTGCAACATAGTTGATGTCGCGCCGGATACAAGCCCTCATCAATGCATTGCCCAGGGTGCCGCTTGCGCCGATGATCAGAACTGGAGGGCTGTTTCTGCTGGTTACCTTATGTTTAAAAAGTGCCCGGTCGGGATAGATGATCCTGCTTTCATTCTCCCACCATCCTTCTCCGTTCAATACCGGGTGCTGGTAGTTCCTTCCGCTAGCCAGATGTTTAACCATTTTGGAAAGTGCGGTTGCCCTGGGGCTGCGTGAGCTGATATCAAAAGTGCCACTCTCATAGTTTCCTGCGGGGAGCGTTAGTAAACTATCCCAGCCATAAGCCCCAAATAACGACCATACCGTTACCGCACGGATATCCACACGCTCTCTTTCCAGCTCATTTGCTGCCTTCCAGATGTTGTTTAACCACCTTAGCTGATCTTCCCTGCCGCAATATAGGTGGGCTTCGGTAATTGCCATAGGCACCTTGTACCGGTCCCAGGCTTCCCGTAAGACTGCTTTTGCTCCTTGAGGTTTGACTGCTGCTACCCGTATGGCTTCGACGTCTGCATAGCTGCACTTTCCGTTACCGCCGTGTAAATGTTTCGGATAGCCATCAGTCTGCTCGTCAAGATAACGCTCAGAGGTAATGTAATGGTTAAAACCCATGATATCGGGAATGGTAAGATGGGCTATGAAAAAATCTAGTTCTAATTCGCCAATACCATTTGCGATGAGGTGGTTAAACATCGGATGGTCCCTATTGATCCTTCCACAGATCAGGTCCAGTCCAAGCCACCGGCGTTCATTCTCAAAGTCTGCCTGATACTGCAAGCCGGGACTGCTGTACACCTTTCCCAGGTCTTCAGTATGGACCAATTGAGCAAGTGGGTTAATTTCTCTGATGGCCTGCATCGCCTTAACCGTGGCCTTGCATTCGTTGACGAGGATCCTTAAAAAAGTTTTTTCATTAGCTGCATGCGGATGCCAGAACCCGTAAAGTCCGCAGAATCTGGCAGTGGTAAGCGGTTCATTTACAGGGGTGAAGTGGTTGATCCATGGAAATTTCAATGCAACCTGCCGGGCATACCTGGCCAGACCCTCCTCAAAGGTAGGGTCAGTGAGCCTCACATATTTTGGCCCGCTGCCATGATGTACCAATCCTGCGATTACATCAACGCTGTTTTCTTTCAGAAATGATAAATTATCGGCTATTACGCCCCAATCTGTGATTGCAACTTCCCGCTGGTGTTCTTCCCATAAAACGGGATACCTGACTTTTTTGATACCCAGCTCAGCTATGAGTTGCGGATCGTTTATTCTGTCGTAATGTCCCTGGTAAACCAGCTGATTAAAATACTGATCTTTAACCCTGTTGATGGTGCATTCAATGCCGCCCCAGACTTCCATGATCTGTCGTAATTAAGTATCTGTTCGCCGTTATTCCGCTGGTAATCTTTTTGAATGTTGACAGGGCCTGCGCAACAACCTGATCCATGTTGTAATATTTATAGGTAGCCAGCCGTCCAACAAAATGAGTGCTGTTTAATTTTTTTGCCAGGTCTTCGTACTTGCGGTAAAGCTCCGCATTATCCGGTTTCGGAATAGGGTAGTAGGGATCTCCCTCTGCTTTTGGAAACTCATATACGACAGAGGTCTTACTGTGTTTCTGGCCACTCAGATATTTGAATTCCGTTATCCTCGTAAAAGCATAATCATTTGGATAGTTTATCGTTCCGGTTTCTTGAAATACTTCCTGATCATAGGTCTCAAACTTAAACTCAATTGAGCGGTAAGGGAGCTTCCCATACCGGTAATTGAAAAACTCATCTATCGGACCAGTGAAGATCAGCTCTTTATAGCCGATTTCATTGATGATGTCTTTATAATCCGTATTTAACATGATGTTGATAAACGGATGGTTGAGCATCTGCTCAAACATTTTTGTATAGCCATGTAAGGGCATAGCCTGATAAGTATCTGTAAAGTACCTGTTGTCTTTATTGGTTCGTGTCGGAATCCTCGCCGTAACTGAGGCGTTGAGTTCAGAAGGATCTAAGTCCCACTGCTTTTTGGTATATCCTTTAAAAAACTTTTCGTACAATTCCCTTCCAACGGCATTAACAACAACATCTTCGGATGTGCTTACCTCTTTCCGTTTTTCTGAACAGGATTCGAAAAAACTGCGCAGCTCATCGCTGGACAAATTTAATCCATACATGCTGTTAATGGTGTTGAGGTTAATGGGGATGGGGAACAGCTGCCCGTCTACATTAGCCAGTACGCGATGCTGATAGTTTCTCCATTTTGTAAACTGCGACAGATAGTCGAAAACCTGCTTGCTGTTGGTGTGAAAAATATGAGGGCCATATTTATGGACCAGGACTCCGGACTCGTCATAATGGTCATAGGCATTCCCGCCTATGTGATTTCGTTTGTCGATGATTAACACTTTTTTATTGGCCTGGCTGGCCAACCTTTCTGCCAGCACGCTTCCTGCGAATCCAGCTCCCACTATCAAATAATCATACATAAATTAACTCGCTATAGAGATTGTGTTGTTGTTTACGTTCAATGTACTGCGGATCTGTTTCCGCATTTCCATATAAGTGTCGTCCCAGGAAATACTACTTAAAAATTGATCTACATTGCTGAGCCATGCTTTATGTTTAGGTTGCTTTAATTCGAGCGCGATTGCCTCAATAAATTCATTTGCTCCAGCGGCAATAGAAACCAGCTTTTTGATGCCGTATGGTTTGATCACGTCTTTTATCGAAGTAGAAACCACCGGAATGCCGGCTGCGAGATATTCCGGGGTTTTGGTTGGACTAATATAACGCGTTGAATCATTCAGCAAAAAAGGAATCAAGGCCACATCCCAGCCCGAGAGGTAGGCCGGCAGCTCCGCATATGATTTTTGTCCCAGATAGTGAATATTTGGATTTTTTGGAAGGGTAGCCTCATCAATTTTTACTACAGGTCCAATTAATATCAGTTGCCAGTCTGGGCGTTGTTCTGCGATCCCCCTAATCAATTCAATATCAAACCTTTCATCAATTACCCCGTAAAAACCAATTTTCGGCCCCCTAATGCAAGCCTGATCGCCCGGTTCCCCGCGCTGTTTCCTTGCTCTTGCGAAATGTTCCTTCTCGATGCTGCTGGGAAAAGGAAAAATATTGTTATGCTGGTCTTTCTTCGCCTCATATAAGGAATGCCCGCCGGTAAAAACCAGATCCGCTCTGCTCATCAGTTTTTTTTCGAATCCTGGTAATTCTTCAGGTGCGAACTTGAAGGCGGACAGTTCGTCCATACAGTCATAGATGGTCAGTTTTGGTTTGTATTTCTCTGAAAACTCAAGAGCCATGGGTGTATAATACCAGAATATCCAGTCTTCTAACACAGCATCTTTGAAAAAACCGGCTAACAATGTCGTTATCGCTGAGACCGTCCCCTTTCTATCCGTTTTATGTTTACCCAAATGAGGCGTAATGACCCGCAATTTTTCTCCCCTATTAGAAATGTTTAAATGATCTTCCTGATCTGAATCAAAATGCGGTTCTTCAAAAAAGTAAACATTCATGTCCTTTCCAAATCGACTCAGTAGGTGTTGTGGACGCTGAAATACAAAGTCCCATCTCAAATGTGAAAAACACATAAGATTTCTAGGCGGAGTTTCAATTGAGCTTTTCATAGTAGGTTTTTAAAAGTTAATACAATAGTTAGCAGGAGTAGCCGGAATTGTTTAAGGATTCCTTTAGATATTTAAACAACAACCGCTAAACAGGCCATATTGTTTCTGATTTATATACGTGTTTTAACGGAAAAAGGCTCTTTACTATAGGTAGAAATACGTAATAACGTTAAAGAGGGGAATCAAAGAAAAATTTCCGGTTAGCAGCCAATTAGCTGGGATAAATACCTGTTTTTAGGAGCGAAGTTCCCAATTAAAGGAATCAAACTACTCGAAAGTGTCTTTTTGAAATGACATTGCACTCTTAGAATGAGGTATTTCGGCCTGCGGCCTGGTTTCAGAAGGGTCCGATCAGATTTCACCTGCACTGCATGGAACAAAAATTGTGATTTTTCTGTTGTGAAAGAAGATATCCATTGGGTAGATGCTGTCCCTTAAACTTGCTACTATGAATAATTCCCACCCAAATTATAGTTTAACAAAGTGCAAAAACGATACGGAAACTGATGAGGGCTTCATTAATCCGTTGCCAAGGGCGGTGTTGCGGCCAAATTCATTTGTACTGTTAGATGGAAGCTGGAACTTTGAACATGATCCCAGAAATAGGGGCCTTGCTGAGGCCTGGTATGTTTCGCATAAATACACCGGGACGGCAGACTGGCCGGGCAGCGTTGAGTCGCATATGGTTGCTTTAGACCCGACTATCGGCCACTGGCGTGATCAGGTCATCGTTTGGTATGAAAGGTGTTTCCCCCTTCCTGATCTGGAGGAAAAATCGCCGAATTCACAGTTGCAATTAACTTTTGGTGCCTGTGGATATGCCACCAAAGTATGGCTTAACGGCCTTCCTTTAAAAACAATTGAAGGAGAGGAAAGGCACGTTGGTGGCTACACTTCTTTTTCCTACGAACTTGATGACATCATATTGGTCGCCGAAAACCGGCTTACGGTGCGCATACAAGGTACAATGGATGCAGATACGCCCCGGGGCAAGCAAGAGTCAGTTGTTTACAAACGAGGTGGAATCTGGTACCAGACCTATACTGGAGGAGTGCGCAGTATCTGGCTGGAGACCGTAGAGCGGAACCGGCTTCGTTCCAGAATTGGGGTGGTTAGCCTGGTTGAAGATAATCTGGTACGCTTGAATTTAACAACCCGGATCCACAATCCGGGCCATTACACCATTAGATTGCGGGTATTCCATAAGAATCAGGAAAGCGATCAGCCAATTGCTGAAGATAATTATCCGCTGCTTTTGGAGGCTGGCCAGAAGCAACAGCGCCTGGTCATCGAAATTCCTGATGTTAAGTTGTGGTCAATTGATTCGCCGCACCTGTACCGGCTTAAGGCGCAGCTAATTGATAAAGATGGTTATGTTGCCGAGATTGAAGCTCGTTTTGGCCTGAGAAAGGTTGAAGCCCGCGGCTCAGCGGTTTATCTAAATAACAAGCCAATTTATTTAAACGGTATTCTTTATCAGCCGGGTATCGCGGGGTATGAAGAGATCAAGCGGCATATGCATGCGATGAAACAGCTGGGCTGTAACATGGTGAGGATCCACATCGCAGGTGTAGATCCGCGGATCTACAATCTTGCAGATAAGCTTGGGCTGTTGCTGTGGGTAGAAGTTCCCAGTCCCCACCGGTCAACGGTCAAAAGCAGGGAAAATCATAAGGGTGAGCTCTTCAGGATGCTTGATGTTGTTGGTACGCATCCATCGGTTATCATATGGAGCCTGTATAATGAGAGCTGGGGTGCACAGGATATTGCCACAAACAGAGCCACGCAAAAATACATTGTAGACATGTATCATTTTATGAAACTTGCGCATCCTCAGTTCTTAGTGGTTGACAATGACGGCTGGCAACATATCTCCTATCTTGGACGTTTGAAAAGTGATCTGTTAACCGCTCATCTATATACACCTGACCGGGAAAAATGGGAAGAGATGCTGGATAATCTAATCGCAGACCGCCCGGACAATGTTACGGCTTTGCCACTTATTGTTGGTGATCCTTTCTTTTTTCGCAGGCAAATGCCGCTGATCATTAGTGAGTGGGGGGGCTTCGGCTTTGTAGACTATGGGGGGCCACAGGACGATATGGAACGGGCAGAAAAAATTAAGCTTTTTAAAAAGGAGCTGAGAAAGCGCCCTATAGCAGGAGACGTTTATACACAGGCAACAGATATTGAGGAGGAAAAGAACGGCCTGATCGATTTTAACACCGGTACCCTGCAGGTTCCGCCTGGTCTGTTCGACTCCCCATAGTGTCCCGGAAACTAGCTCCCTGGTTCATGCACAGTTTAATAAAAGGTATAGCACTTTTTGGTAGCGCTTGCCCAAAGAAAAAGAGCGGCTTAGGTGGTTTAAATATCTGTTAGAAAATATCCGCAGGGATGGTCTTTCTCCAGGATGGGGAGGGCAACATTGAACACTTTCAACTCGCCACCCAGATAGCCCTGCAATTTTCCTGAATGGGCGTGCCCGTGAAAAGCTGCAGTTATATTTCTTCGAACAAGTGGTTCTGCGAGTCTGGAGCAGCCGAGGAAGGGATATATGGTTTCCGGCTCGCCAATAACCGTTTCAACAATAGGGGAGTAATGCATTACTGCAACTTTTTTGATCTGGCCATGTTCCTGGTCAAGTCGTGCCAGGGCCCGGTCCAGCAGCAAGGCCTCGTTCACAGCTTCCTGCACAAAAGATTTCATTGCACTTTCCCCGAACATAGAAAGCATATGATTGTCAAATCCTCCGCCAAAACCTTTTATTCCGGCAAATCCAATACCTTCAACAACTACAGATTCGCCGTCAAGTATATACGTGTTATGCGTTTGCAGCCGGTGTCTGATTAGCTTCTCTCTTCCTTTTTCGTAGTCATGATTGCCAAGGACGGCAATTACCGGAATGGTGCATTGTTTCAATTCTTCTGCCAGTACTGCAGCTTCGGCTTCATCGCCTGTATTAGTGAGGTCACCGGCTATGACGAGCACTTTTGCTACGGCTGAAATTTGCCTGAAACAATCAGCCCACTTTCCTTTGTCCGTTTCGCGTACATGGATATCTGCCATGGCCGCGATCTTTACTGTTTTTATTTCTGTCTCACTCATGTTAAGTCGTTTTGATGGTGCTTACCTTATAATTCCAGTTTCTAATGTCTACTTCATATTGAGTTTGGTCTATGACGGGACCTCGGCAGACTTTTTCGACGGCGGGAGGGATTTCATACTGCTCCCTGGCACGTTCCATTAAAGTATCAAACAACCATTTTGGGATGATGTCGCGGTAA
>CAMLDJ010000051.1 GCA_946478755.1 uncultured Pedobacter sp.
TCAGATATGGATGCAATAATTTGGAGTTATATGAAAAAGAATAATAAATTAGCATTAAATATTTTATCTTCAATCATATAACCAAATAAACCATTATGTCCGGAAGCTCTTCTAATCTGTCTTTTGCCAAAAGCACTGCAACCCGAAGTTGTGAGGATTTGCAACTAAAAATTCATTTGGCCTCGCCAGATCCTGATGTAATTAAAGATTTGGCGGTCGATGATATTTTGCAACTCAGTTTAAAGACGCCGACAGGGCCAGTAATTGCTACTTACGATGGCAGGGTGGCGGGAGCAATTCTGACAACAGATCCGGGCTTTTTAATCGAGTGTATTACGCAAAGATATGTTTATGTTGCCAGGGTAATATCTTCAACTGGAGGGGATTGCCAAGTCGCCATTTATTGTACTGAGCGTCCATGATCGCTGTTGTTGGTGGGACGTATAACGAGATCTGTTTTCATCCCGAATTTGATGAAAGATATGGTTCTGGACTAAGGGCATGTTATGCTATACGTCATTTAGACAAAGATCAAAAAATTGAATTTCATACCTATTGCAACACACCCAACGAGATTCACTTAAATAATTTTGGTGAAATCTTTGACGTAACCACAAAAGTCTATCCATCCGAAAATTCAATTGGCTTTTACTATGACCACCCACTAAGAACTCCGGAAATAAATCCTAGGCCAGATTTAATCGTGCCGCCCGAGAAAGAATTGGAACTGGAGTCAGCTAATATTTTATACTATGGGTTTTTAGAGGGCAATGCGAGGGTTAAGGGCAATAAAATTGTGTATGATCCGCAATCACCTGTTAAGCCTGTATCATTCAAGGCAACCGGATCTACAGCTAATGAATTGGCGGTAGTTGTCAATTATAAAGAAGCTTTTCTGATTACAAAGAGTAAAGAACTAGATGAAATAAAGAAGTATTTTTTTGAAGTTGACGGTGCTTCAGTGCTTGTCGTAAAGATGGGCCCGAAGGGTGCAAAGGTGTTTACTGCCAATGGGGAGTCTCGTGTGGTTCCTGTCTATAAAACTTCCTCAGTTTGGCCAATTGGATCTGGGGATGTTTTTGCAGCGATATTTGCCTATCATTGGATGGGAGGCAAGGTCGATGCATTCGAGGCAGCAGAAAAAGCATCGTTTTCCACAGCAATTTATTGCAATACAAAAAGTTATAAGTTTGAGGCAAACAAAGACGCTAGTGATATTCTCCCTTTAAAGATAAACGAGTACCCAAAGGGAAAGGTCTACCTAGCTGGGCCGTTTTTTAACTATGCAGAGAAATGGGTGGTAAATGAAATATATAGAGAGCTTAAAGGGTTAGGGTTAAAAGTCTTTTCTCCTTTACATGATGTTGGTGTTGGTGCTCCTAACAGTAAGGTTGCCCATGATGATCTTGTGGGTTTGGAAGGGTGCGAGATTGTGTTTGCAATCGTCGATGGTTTAGATTCAGGCACCTTATTTGAGATTGGTTATGCGAAAAAGATGGGTATTCCAGTGATTGCATATAATGAACATCAGCAGGATAAGGATTTAACGATGCTAATAGGTTCTGGAATGGAGATTGAATCAGACCTAACCACAGCACTTTATAAATGTTTATGGATGTTGGCTGAAAAAGAAAATGAGTAGTGCAATCCTACTTTCTGGTGGAATAGATTCAATTGCTTTGACTTATTGGAAAAGGCCTAAAGTTGCCTTTACCCTGGATTATGGGCAAACTCCTGCTGAAACAGAAATTAGGGTAAGTAAAGTAATTACCAAAGAACTTGGTATTGAGCATTATGTTATCAAAGTAGATTGCAGTAGTTTGGGTAGTGGCGATTTAATGAATCAAAACGCGATAGAAGGTTCTCCTTCCACAGAGTGGTGGCCGTTTAGGAACCAGATGCTAATTACCTTAGCTTCCATGAAAGGCATCTCTCTAGGGGTAACAGAGTTAATGACCGCTTCAGTAAAATCGGATGGATTTCATAAGGATGGTACATCAAGTTTTTATCAGTTTATAGATAATCTGATGGCATTTCAGGAGGGTAATATTCGTGTCTCCGCTCCCGCTATTAATCTTACTTCTCATGAATTAGTTATAGAATCCGGTGTTCCGGATAGCCTTTTGCATTGGGCGCATTCCTGTCACAAATCAAATATCGCTTGCGGAAACTGTCGCGGATGCAATAAATACCGACAAGTAATGCACGAATTAAATGCTTTTTAGATGGATAAGAATCCCAGGCCGAAAAAAAAGGAAGAAGTGGTATCTCCCTTTTACTATCTTGGGCACGAGAAGGTTCTTTTAACGAAGCCGTCTGGGGTTAATAGTAGGGATTTTTTTGAAGTTGCAACCGAGAGAACATCTCAACGCAAATTTGCAGCACTTACTGGGTCTCGATTGGCGGAATTACTATGGTATTCTGCTAAAGTAATCTCTACACATTCCCAGGCTAATGGGTATATTCTATCCCATAGGCCAAGTCCTTCAGCGGGTGCACGCCATCCCATAGATATTATTGTATCGATGCCTGCCAAAAAAAGGAAATTAGAATATTACAATCCTTTTGATCATTCTTTGAATGTCATTACTGCTGACCAGATTTTAACAGACAGATTTGTCGGACATATAAATGAATGCCTGGAAATTCAGGAGGGTACAATCATTTGGTTCTTAGCTCATCAGATTAGAACAGGTGCTAAGTACGATAATCCAGAGAGCCTGGTGTGGAGAGATGCCGGAGCTTTGATCTACTGCATGCAGGTAGTATGTACAGCTTTAAATTTATCAAGTTGTGCTGTGGGTACCCTAGCTGATCCCTTTCTTAATAAACTTTTCGGAGAAGAGGTGACAAGTGCCGGAGGAATAATTATCGGAGAAAATTTTGTTTTATAGTTTGTTCACTTTATATTAGTGTTCACAAATTAGTGAACGAGATAAATTAGTGAACATGGAAGAGCGTATAATCTATAGAGCGATGCAAATGCTTGAGGAGAAAACCGGCCTCAAGGCAAGGTGGTATGCGAAAGTTGACGATAAAATATTTGATGGGCACATAGAATTAAAAGGCGCTAATACCAAGTATAAAATGCCCGTCATTTTTAAAAGAGATGTGAAAAACATCAATTTAGTGCAGTTTCAACAATTCAAGGAAGATTTTGGCGAATTCATGATTATTGGCGAAATTATCTATCCTGGAATAAGGGAGCAGTTAAGAACGATGGATATGAATTATATTGACGCTGCCGGAAATTGCAACATCAGAAAGAATGATTGGATCTTCCTGGTCGAGGGTTTTAAGAATGATATTCAAATCATAGCCAAAAAAGATCGAGCATTTACCAAAACAGGTTTAATGCTAATATTTCATTTCTTAAATGATGAAAAGTACCTAAATACAACATACCGTCAAATGGCGGAGGATTACGGTATTGCTATTGGAAACATTACCAAAATTATCACCGCACTCAAGGAACAGGGGCATTTGATTTTATATGACAAAAAGCAGTTAAGGTTAATAAAGAAAAAGGAGTTGATGGATGAATGGATAATGGCCTATGAGCAAAAGCTGAAACCCACCCTCGAAATAGGGCAGTTTAGATTTATTAACGGTCAGGATAAAGACTGGAAAAGGCTTCATATTAAAACTGAAGAGGTGCAATGGGGTGCAGAGCCAGCCGCTGAACTGCTGACAGGGTATTTAAAGGCAGCAACCCTAACTTTTTATACTATCGAGACGAAGGTCAATTTGATGAAGAAATATAAATTGGTCCCTGATCCAAAGGGTAACCTAAAAATCTTGAAGAAGTTTTGGAAGTTTAACAATCCCCTTGAGGATACTGTTCCGCCCCTATTAGTTTATGCAGATTTGGTGAATACTGGAGATCCGAGAAATATCGATACAGCAAGAAAACTATATGATGGATTACTTAAGGATCAATTTTGAGGAAATGCGCTTTGGCGCAATGAAAGAGGCCTTTGAATCCCTTGAAAGGGCCTTTAGGAAATTTGATGTTGATTTTTATTTAATTGGTGCTTTTGCCCGTGATATGTGGATGAACCATTTAGAGGACCTTCCCATTCGGCGTACTACCAACGATGTAGATTTTTCTCTTTATGTCCGCAATTATCGGGACTACGCCAACTTGACGCAGTACTTGGTAGATGTAGAAGGGTTTGTCAGGGATGATGAACCATATCGTTTATATTCTAAAAGTGGGACTATGATTGATCTTATCCCATTTGGAGGCATTGAACAAAATAATCAGGTATATCTAGAAGGCAGTCCGCCAATGACATTATCTGTATTTGGAAATCAAGTAGTTTTTAATCATGCCGAATCTTTGGAAATTGAAGGAAGTAGCTTTAAGATATGTACACTACCTGGACTTTGTATCTTAAAGTTAATTGCTGGCCATGAAAAAGCAGATAGGATGGAAAAGGACATGGGAGATTTTTATTATATACTTGAGAATTACTTTGAAATAGCCGGGGATACAATTTATGATGGCGAATTTGGAGACTTAATTGATGAAGAATTCGACCCGCTGGTATCTTCTATTAAAATGTTAGGTCGGCAAATGAAACCAATCTTAACGGATTCAGATATACTGAGTGAAAAAATCATGAATATTTTGAACAAGCTAAAAGAAAAATTCAATGATCAGGAAATCGATCAAATGTACCTTGCCGACCCAAAAGACCTGAAGATTCTGCGCTTCAAACTGGTAAGTACTTTAAGTCGAGAACTGAGTCGGTAAAGATTACAACTGTTTTGAATTCAGTGCCCTGGTCAGGCTTAATTAAACCCATACTAAAACATACATAAGGCCTTGTTCTTGGTCTCCCCTCTGAACTGCCCCCCCGCACATTTGCGGCCTGCGAAACCGGAGGTTCTCGCATTGGTGTTTAGGGAGAAAATTCTTCCCGCTGGTATAGTCATTGAATGATTGTTTCCCCTAGGCACTGTATGTTAATATTTAAGGTATTAAGCCAGCGCAAGTGTATTGATTACAATTACTTGGCACTATCCTAATTATAACTTACCAACTGAATATTTCTAGAAAATCCTTTGTGCCCTCAAAATCGAAATGCTTCCTTTTAATAATTGGCATTGATATTTAATCGGCAGCAGGTGGCCCCCTTGGAGAACTCAATGAGCGCAGGATTTTCTTTTAGTCATTTTGTATAGAATGTTATCCTGAACGTAGAGAAGGGCAATGTGGACAACTTATTCTCACAGTCGTTAACTCATATGACAAAGATTTTATACATTTATACCCTAAATAAATGCTCACATAGGTGGATGATAATTTTCATGTCTTACAAAATATTTCTCAGCAACGCTTCAGAAGAAAGCTGAAAAGCAAACAAAAGCGGAAATCCAAACGGTTTAAAAGAAATTATAAGAGTATTCAACTAAAGTTATTGCTAGACAATGATTACAGCTATTCCAACATCTTGCGTACTTTTTTGCCTAAGAACCTCAAGTACTTGATCTTCGAATGCGATTTTTCGCATATTTCAATGGATCAGCTTTTAAGTGTTAAACGTTCACTTGTAGACAACTCTTTTTTGGTTCCCTCAGAATTTTCTTTAGTCGATCATCCTGAAGTAAGTTATAATTTTATACGTGAGGTCACAGCTGCCCTGGTGTTGCAAAGATATGTCCGGGTTTCTCTAGATTATACAAATTGTAAACGAATTAGCTTGGATGCGCAGATTTATTTAGACGTAATTTTGAAGGATGTGATTTCTTTTTATAAGCGGTGCAGTGAATATAAAAGAATCAGTCCAGCTGTTGAGGAAATCAGAGGTGATCATGTTAGGGTTCAGGAGGTTAGGAAGCTATTGTGGTCAGTTGGTTCGCCTGCCGTACATTCAGATGCATCTATCAAATATCCAGACATAGTTCCATATAAGTTATGTATTCATAATAGCTTAGGGAACAGTCCAAAAACTATTTATAGAAAGGATATAGATACCACCACCCTGGTAGATTATGTTAAAGATAGTCTTGCCCGGTTGGGCAGAAAGTTAACGGATGAGAAGCTTGAAGATCTTTGCATTGTGATCAGCGAAATTTTAATCAACGCCGAGGAACATTCGACAAATAAATATAGATTTTCAGTAGGTTATTTTACTGAAAAGAATGACAATGGTGAGCATTATGGTGTTTTTAGGTTGGTCATCATGAATTTTGGCCAGACGATCTATGAAAAATTTAAAGATCCGGATTGCCCGAATCCAGAGAGTGTTACGAAAATGAGAGATATTTCCGTAACTTACAACAAGAAGAAGTTCTTTACAAAGCGGGAATTTGAGGAAGAGACGTTATGGACGCTGTATTCTCTTCAGGAAGGTATTACCTGTACTGATCCTGCCGAGTACAAAAAGCGGGGGAATGGGTCTATCAGGTTTATCGATAGCTTTTTTAACATAAAGGGTGATAAGACGGTAGCGGATGACATTTCCAAAATGACGATTATGTCCGGTAATACTAAAATTGTCTTTGACGGAACGTATAAAATTACCTCAAATGTAATGAACGGAGAAACTTTTCAATACATGACATTTAACGAAAGTGGCAATATAATGAACAAACCAGATGCAAATTTTGTTAAATTTGTAGACTATTATTTTCCGGGCACAATTATCAGTGCGGAAATTTTATTAAATGAAGATGATCTTAAGTATGGGAACGAGCTACAGTAATATCATAGACTTAGAGCAATTCAGGACTCCTGGAGCTAAGGTTTTTACTGGCCGGGACAGGGGGAAAAAGGTTCGGGAAGATAGTCATATTGACGAAATCGAGGCGAACAATTCCGAAATTACAGTTATAATACCCGACAATATTTATTCAATTATCCCGTCCTTCTTTGAGGAATTATTTCTCAATACGGTGTTAAAATTGGGTAGAGAAGGGTTTCTAAGCAAGTTCAAGTTCAAATCTCTTGGATCTTATAAATATGAGAAGCCTCTAAATGAAGCAATAGACAGAATCCTGCGTAAAACAACGGCGATTGGATGAATGCTGATACTTCTGTTTTTGACGTCATACATAAATCTGCAACTGTAGTGCTAGCAGGTTGTACTTTGTTTACATCGTACTATATCTATAAATCCAATAAAAATAACCTGGCGGTTGATAAAAAAAAGGATAGAAATATTCAATCTTTGAAGGTTTTGATCCTAGATCATAATCTCAAGTTTCTTTATTACTGTTTTGAAAATTTAACTACAATACTGGATGGATTTAAGGCAGCCGGTTTGAGTGATGCTGAAAAAGGATCAATCAATGATCAGGTTAGCGATGAATTTATTGCGCTCCGAATTAAATTTGTGGATATCCTTTTGGCTGTAGACGAAAAGCTGTACAACAATATATTAGCACAATTAGATACTTTCCAGGACAGTTTAACTGAGGCTGTGTTTGATAATGGAGTCAACTTAAGTCATGTGCCTAAATTTGATGAGCTGATTACTTCTAAACAAGCGGTGTTAAAGACAGAAATCATAAAGGCCTTGTTTAGTTACAACGGTTGATCCTCGCTTGTCATTAAAAAAATTATCGCTCCCCCTAGAATAATCAAAAAAGCAAAAAAAATCATCTAATCCAACTATCTTCAGTGGCATTGACATGCCCAACATCCGCTAGTTCCGAGAGTTAGAAAATTTATCTATCTTGTAGGATACATAAAACACTAAATTTCAATTCAAGAAATATGTCCTCTTATACTTATTCCATGTCTTATGAACACTTCATTCGCCGGGCGTTCAAATGCGGCTATAATGAACATAATTCCAAAAATTCATATTTCCAGAACCTAATAGACACTGAAAATGGCGCAAGTCACACCAAGCATTTGGCTTCTTTTGAAAAGCAATTGGGGGCTATCAAGAAAAATATCCATAAAGCGGCTGACAAATTCTTAAAGTCTAAGCCTAATGAAGAAGAACGTAATAATTTGCTGTCTTTTCAGGAAAATCTTGAGTTTGCGTGCTCAAGCTCTGAAATTATATCCCTCTTGGAGAAAGCAGTTCAGGATACTTCTCGATTTCGAGAATTATAGATCATTTTAACGTGAATACAACACTGTAAAAACTAGAAATAAGAAGCTTCGATATGAGTAGACAATAATTCTCTTGCGTGAGAAATTGCAACATATTACAATTAGCTTATTCGATAAATGCTAAAATCCACTATAAAAACTCCTTATGTCGAGGTTGGTGTGTTATTTGTTTATTACTCCAACGATATAACTATCTGATAATTAGTGATTAATTCAATATTGATCATATATAAAAAGTAATATTTACAGCCGAACGATTTTGACAGAGGGTCAGTCGGGATTTGGGAAACTGTCTCGATGTGATTAATTGCCGGATTTTCATTATTTTTACCTAAACAGTAAACAATAAAAATGAGCGCTACTCCCTGGTATAAAACTAATGAGTTTAAAATAAGCCTTGCAATACTTACTATTGGCGGCGCAGGTACAATCGTATATGATCAGGTTACGAGTGCGACGATTTTCACCACATTAATTTCTATTGTAAAATGGTGTTGGAATGAGATAATTTTCTTGCTAACATATCCCGTCAAAGTATATTGGATAATTGCTTTTTTTACAGCACTGATTGGGGTTTTATATGTTTTCAGCAAACTCAGTAAGTCAGAAATCAATCGGCCGAAATTTTTGGATTACAAAAGCGATGTTTTAAAAAGATGGAAATGGTCATGGGAGTATGAACTTAGATCAAAGGGTTATACCGTCGTAAACCTCATGTGCTATTGTGTTTCATGCGCCTATCCAATGAAATATGGAAAAGATTATTGGGGTAAGATTTGTGCGGAATGCCCAAAATGTAAAAAGTATCTCTTAGATCATGAAACAGAAGATATTACCGATATTCAGATCATGATTGAACACAGAATCAATACAAAACAATTCCATGGAGCAAATTCCTAACCCATTTTTATGATAGACCTAAACCCGATCATTGAATCTCTAAGAAAAGACATATCAAAGATTGATGAAACAACATCTTCCCAATTGGAACAATACCATGAGTTGACAAAAAAAGCCTTCGAAGTCACCAAAAAATTTGAAAATTTATGGTGTGGTGGCTGGGGTCAGTCAGATTATAATGTCTACACAAATCCTAATAACCGTAACCAATATTTGGAGTGTGACTCGTCATTTTTTTATGAGTACATTAATAAGAAACTTAGCATTGATGTTGAAAGTGTTGGCAAGTTCATCGATGAGATGATGATTCCTTATAAAAAATTTCAAAGGCATATTATTACCGAACTTTCTGTAATTAAGGGTGAGGTGGGGTTTGAAAATGAAATTGAACTACTGGAAAAAATAGAAAAATTCAATTGGGGGATTGAAGCGTCAGAATATATCAGAATGCAGCAGCCGAATCAGTTCGTTGTTGACATGAATGTATTGAACCGTGGCATTAGTACGCCGCCGCACATTATCGCAACAGGCCATATTTTAGCTTTTGGAACAAAGGCTAGTTCTCATAAAAAATTTCATGACTCAGTTACTCGACTCCTTCGCCAGTTAGAAATAAAAAGCACAAAAAACTCTCCAATAAATTCCAGATCGCAAGAACAGATTCTTTCAGATGTATTCGAGAATTTTCATAGTTTTTGTACCCAACTTAGGAACAGGCATGCAGATCGGGATACTATTCTGATAAATGATGAGTATGACGTTCAGGATTTGATCCATTGTATACTCAAACTTCATTTTAAAGACATTCGCGAAGAGGAATATACACCATCGTATGCTGGAAGTTCCACAAGAGTGGACTTTCTCTTGAAAAATGAGAATATTGTAATCGAAGTAAAGAAAACACGGCAAGGGCTGACCGATAGACATATTGGAGAACAGTTGATTTTAGATGTGGTGCATTATCGTAACCACCCAAATTGCAAGGCACTAATTTGTTTTGTTTATGATCCTGAATCAAAGGTTAAAAATCCAAGGGGATTAGAGGATGATTTGAAAAAGTTATCTAATTCTGAAATGTTAGTAGAAGTATACATACGGCCATAGTACCAAAATTGATTTGCAGATGCAAACTGAATATAAAAAGAAGCACTCCTCAAACCTTATATTGGGGATCACAGAATATAAAAAAAACTCATTGGTATGAAGGATATAAAACTGCTGCCTTTATGGGTGGGGCTTATCGCTGGATGCATTGCCCTGTTCGGGAATTACTATAATGGACGTCAGATACTGAAGCTGGAACGAAAACAGTTTGAATCAAACCTCATCTTAAAGTCTCTTGTTCCCAATGATTCTGCCCAAAGCATTAAAAATGTTCGATTTTTAATTAAAGCAGGATTCATTTCCCCTGATAACGATAAACTGATCAGTTTGATTCAGGATACTATCTATCACATAGAATTCCCAAAAGCCGATACCATCAGCATTAGCCCTCAGAATACTGTCTATCTTGGGGAACAAAATCTTTTTTCGGCCCGCATAGTAGATCAGGATAATAAGGCTATAGAAGGGGTGTCAATTAGTGTATCTAAAGGTTCTTCAATTACTAAACCTGGCGCAAACCCGTATGCTGTTGCTGAATCTGATGCGAATGGACTATTTAAAATAGCAATACCGGATGGGAAATGGGTTAAAGTGGTTCTGTCAAAGCCGGGTTATAACGGCTTTGTAAAAAACTATTTAAAAGGCACATTGAAAACTTTGAGGCGAATACCCTTAGACAAAATATAACTAACATCAAACTTGATTAAACCGAATAGACAACATGAGATCATAATATTGGGGAACAGTTTAGATGACAAAGGAACCCAGCTGGAAAATCTAGCAAAGGCAATCTTAGCAAATCTTGGATACACTGAGATTGTGGCCAGTGAAATAGGGGCTGGTGGGTTTGAAGTTGATGTTACAGCCGAATTTAAGCAACCCGAAATTCTAAATAATTACTTCACGCTTAACCATTTGCGAATGTAAAGCGCACCGGGCTCCAATTTCTACAACTGACTGGATGAAATTTTTAGGTAAGATCTTTACTTATGAACTTGGAGGTAAACATGTGGACGGTTGCTTTATTATTTGGCAATCGATTGATTATCCGTATATTAGTGTCATAGCATTGCAGCTATATTGTACTACGAAATTAGTGAGTAATTCGTGAGTCACTAATCGAAAAGGCATAAAAACGTCATTTAAAGGCTGTTTAACACACATTTATAAAGACCCGTCCGGTCCGCAAAAAATGTATCAAAACATTCAAAAAGCCTTTAATCGTATGATTAAAGGCTTTTTTGATTTACGGGCCCGCCGAAATATTCAATTTTTCGCATATAAAGGATCAAGCGGAATTCTTGGGGGAGAAAAACTTTAAGCATAAATTTTGGATAGCCTGAAGAGGAAGAATATAAATCGTGAGTCATTCAGTGAGTCACAGTAAACGAAATATAGAGCGTTTTCCCGAGGACTTTATGTTTGAACTTGGGAACGAAGCAAAATCTTAAGGAGCCAATTTGGCACCTTAAGACATGGGGAACATTCAAAATATAATATGATGGTTTTCACCGAGCAGGGAGTTTCCATGCTATCAAGTGTGCTGAATAGTAAAAGGGCAATACAGGTGAATATTAGGAACAGAGCTGGTTTAACGGTACACAAAGTGGCATCCCTTCTTAATGTCAGAATTTTTCAACCCACGTATATTTACTGCCATACTTCTGATTATCCTTTATCATTCTGTAAGGAATGTTTAGTCTACCATGGACAAAGTAATATTGAATTAAATCATAATACTGTTCATTAGTATAGAAAATGAGTGTATTATTTTTGTCCCAAGCCCCGTACAAGATATAATCAGAAGTATTATCAGCTATAAAATAATTTCCATATTTTGGGATCTCCTCGCCACTAGGAATCACAGAAATGTGTATGAAATTTAAATCACTATTATCTTTCAAATACCTGTACGCAACTAATTCATGTTTTCCATTAGGCGAGGCTTCTCTGTGTTCAATTTTTAAATGGTAGTCTGGCTCTATATAATCTAAAGCAGAGACCTTTACTAGTACCTCATTTATTTTAATATCGGTAATTTTTAGTTTGTCACCAGCTCTTATGGATGGTATAATATCGATTTCTGCAGATATCACTTTGTTGTAAAGCCATTTTGTATGTATAAGAGTATTGGGGAGTGAGTAAGGTCTTAAATCTTTGGTTGTATCTGATGTTTTTAATATAGCAGTTCCTGCTTGGCCATATCCGAAAGCACCTAAGTCAATACTGTAGTTGATTAAAATCATTGTGCTGTCAGGGGAGAGCTCCCTATAATTTTCGACAAAGTCCTGATCTGTTATAAATACGCTTTCCTTTCTGTCGTATAGAGAACAAGAAGATACAAACATTAACAGCGCAAAAAATACTCCTATTCTTTTGATATAGAAAAAAGGACCGCTAATTAAAGGAAGGTCGAATTGCTTATTCATATTTTTATTTCGGCCATTATAACATATACAATATATAAAGGTTCGTTAGATATTTCTGAATCCGAATAAAGAATAATAAATTCCTGAAATATTTATGAGAAAGGTAATCATGAATGAATATCTAACTAGTAAACCCGATTTTTTTAACTAAAGGTAAGCAGTGACTATAAAAAGCTATAAACAATTCCTGGCAGATAACTTTAAAGGGCTTAAAATTCGAGCGTCTCTGTTTTTTAATTGGAATAATGGTCTACGTTTTGATTTACAGAACGGTGAGGTTGATACGGATGAATATTTTGAAGAAGTATATAAACGTTCTGAACTATTGTTTCAGGAAGTGTTTTCTCCTAATGACAATGTTTTTCTCGTTCTAATGGATTATAAATATAAACGCAGCAAAATCAGATTTGGGAATTTCTGTTTTAAGCACATTCGAGGCTTAATTGGCGGAGAGGTATTCTATTTAAAAGAGCACGAACTTTATGACTCTAAGGATCGCTTAGATATTAGAAACGTTGCTGTTATCAAATCTGACATTGAAAGAATAGATTACAAAAATATTCTAAAAGCAATAGGAAGTACTGATTTCCCGCCGAGACAGCCAAGACTTGATAAAAATGGTGTTCTCACTTCAAAGGAAGTGTTTTTCTTAAATATAGATAGGAAATTGATCTTTCATATGTATGATGATCGTGGCTTAGATATTATCGCTAGCGATGTTGCGCTATTGCAACCTATTTACAATAAATACGATAGCTGGGTACTTGAAAGTGATAGGGCCAAAATGGATAGTTTGTTTACTTAATTTTAGTATCCATCTTAGAAAATCAATCAATAATGAACCGCAAAGCAATCCATAAAATTTTAACCCTTTGTATCGCTTTGGTTTGGGTTGTAAATGGGCTTTTCTGTAAAGTGTTAAATTTTGTTCCAAGACACGAGCAAATTATCGGAAGAATTCTAGGTGATAATTATTCGAGACCATTAGCTGTTTTGATTGGGCTTTCAGAAGTGGGTATGGCAATTTGGATTTTAGCCAGGGTTAAACCGCGTCTAAATGCAATTACACAGATTACAGTAGTCGCAGCGATGAATACCCTTGAATTTATTCTTGTTCCAGATCTGTTGTATTGGGGGAAAATGAATTCAATATTTGCTTTTTTGTTTATATTGATGGTATATTTCAGTGAATTCCATTTGAATAAAAGAACAGGTTTGACAATCTAATATGAACACTCTCCTTAAAAACCATCCTTTTGCCGTTGAAGCGTTCTTTGAACACTCAATTGTCTTGACTTACGCAGTCCCAAAAGATCAGCTGAAAGAGCTTGTCCCTGAATGCTTACAGTTGGATACATTTAATGAAAAATGGGCATTTGTTGCTGTGGCTTTAGTTAAAACAAAAGATTTGAGACCAAAGGGGTTCCCTAAGATTTTTGGCAACAATTTTTTCTTAATTGGTTATCGTGTATTTGTGAAATATACTAATGCATCTGGGAAAAGATTAAGGGGCTTATATATTCTTAATTCGCAGACCAACAAAAGAAAGATGGAGTTTATGGGCAATATTTTTACTCACTACAATTATACTACTACCGACATTACGATGGTCAAGAAAGGGAGTCGTGTAGAAATAAAATCTTTGAATTCAGATTTCGATATAAAAATTGATGAAGCTGCGGGAGAAATTCCATTGCCTGAAAATTCGCCCTTTACCAGTTGGAAAGAAGCAAGAAGGTTTGCGGGGCCTTTGCCATTTACATTTACTTATAATGAAAATAACAAAGAGGTATTAATTATTGAAGGTGTTAGGGCGAATTGGGAGCCAATGCCTGTAAATGTAATAGAAGAAAATATTTCATTTCTTCAAACATTGGATTTAAAAGGTAATATACTGGCTAATGCATTTATCATTCGAAATATTCCATACTATTGGAAAAAGGGGAAAGTAGAGCTATGGAAAAAATGAGGAAGCCATTTCAGGGGATTTTGAATATTATCCGTTTTAACTGGCATTTTTATGCACTATCTCTAGGTCTCTTATTGCTGATCTTTATTCTGGCACTTACATTTAAGTCTTTTTATGGATCTTTATATTTGGCATGTGCTGTAATTCTATGGTTGAGTATAATTTCTCTTTCCGTCTCCTATTATGTATACGATTTATCTTCACTATATGATTTTAACTGGCTAGACGTTAAACAAAACGAAGGCAAGATGATTAATATCAGTGCGGGTTTTGACGAGACAAGTGGTATGCTAAAAATGAAGTTTCCGGAGGCTGAATTAATCGTGCTTGATTTTTATGACCCTTCGATACACACTGAGGTCTCCATAAAAAGAGCCAGAAAAGCATACCCCGTATTCCCCGGAACCCGAAAGATAGCAACAGTTGATTTGCAATTAGAAGAGAATTCTGCAGATAAAGTATTTGTAATTTTATCTGCACATGAAATCAGAGATAAATATGAACGGATAGCATTTTTTAAAGAATTAAAGCGTGTAGTTAAGCCTACTGGGCAAGTCTTTATTGTTGAACATCTGAGAGATGCAGCTAATTTTTTTGCATATAGTATTGGTTTTTTTCATTTCTATTCCGGATCTACTTGGTGTGAAACCTTTCTGGCAGCGGAACTTAAAATTCAAAAAGAGATAAAGATCACACCATTTATTTCAACCTTTATATTAGAGAAAAATGGAAGCGCATTTTAAGATTATTGGAGCATTATTGATTTTATTATCCATTGTGCATGTGGTTTTCCCCAGGTATTTTAATTGGCCTAAAGAGCTTACCTCATTAAGTTTGATCAATCGACAAATGATGTATATTCATACCTTTTTCGTAGCTTTTGTTGTGTTTTTAATCGGACTATTATGTTTAACCTCATCAGGCGAATTAATCTCAACTAGCCTTGGGAAGAAAGTTGTATTAGGATTTGGTGTTTTTTGGTTTGTCAGGCTTCTGGTTCAATTTTTTGGATACTCTTCGAAGCTTTGGAAGGGGCGGTTGCTGGAAACTTCTATTCATATTGTATTTTCCCTTTTTTGGACTTACCTCAGTGTCATTTTTTTCGCTTCGTATTTGATTGATTGGAAATGAGTAATAATACGATCATCAAAAAGAATTTTAGAAATTCCATTAGGAGAGGTACTGGAGAGGTACATTTAATAATGGTGGATAATCCTGATCTTGATTTTTCAAATGATATTATAAAGGCATGTTGTAGAAATTTTGCCTTTGATGGGCAATGTGAAAATAGTCGTGGAGTTTATCTTTCTGAGCTTATTTTACTTGCCAAAAAGAAGGATAAAATTCGTAACGCCATTTTGAGAGCGCTTGCAACGGAAAGTAATGATACCTGGACGTTAACTCAATTGTTTGATCTGGCAAAGATATTTGCGCAGAATAATGATGTTGAAGCAAGAAATGCAATTTATGATAGGTTTTTCAACTCGCCTATTGGAGGTTCTGACTGGGTTGGATATTCTGAGATTCTTGACCTTGATGGATTAGATGGACTGAAATTCATTGCTGGCCGGGAATATTCACCAACATTTTAATTGCTAATTACGAACCTGGTGACAATATTCTTCTTACTGAAATAGCAATGAAGTTTGATAATGAATATTTAATTGAAGAGTTAGCTTGTAGTTATATTGCTATATATAAATTGAATAAAATAAAGGAGTGTAAAGAGCCATTGGAAATTCTATATGGTAAAATGAATTGTGGCATTCATAGAAAGGAAATTATTGAATTGCTTGTTACTAACGAAGTGTTAAGCGAATGGATGAGGGAACAGATTAAATATGACTGCTACCTTGATTCAAGAGAATTGGTTGTGAATTGATAGTTCTGTCTTTTTAGCTTAACATTCATCTATCTTCTTATTACATTATGAACTGGTCTAAGGGGCAATTGGCCTAATATGACTTGGCCAGTTGGAGTGGCATGCAGCAGCTTAATGCAGCTAGGATAAGGTGTTTAAATAATTTTCTTAAAATAATTTGCGTAACCCAGAAGTTACTTATATATTTGAGTAACTCTAAAGTTACTCATCATGAAGAAAATCATTGAACACCAATTTTCCTTTAATCATCCCCCTGAGATCGTTTGGGAATATTTGACAAGATCAGAACTAATGGAATTATGGCTGATGAAAAACAATTTTCAGCCCGTTGTAGGCATTGAGTTCCAATTCAGGACAGGTCCGATACCGAGTCTGGATTTCGACGGGACCTTTTACTGTAAGGTATTAGAGATCGTTCCCTTTAAAAAACTTTCCTATTCATGGGGCAGTGGTCCCGGCCAGGGGCAAATTACACTTGATTCTGTTGTTGAATGGAAATTGCAGCCAACCGAAAATGGCACCAAGCTTTTCCTGGAGCACAGCGGTTTTGCGAAAAAAGAGAATCAGGCGTTTTACGAAGGCCTGAACCATGGATGGGTGGAAAAACTACACAACATCGAGAAACTATTAAACGAAAAAGATCATGGCTATACCAAGGCTTGATGCATTCCAGGTGATCGGTGATCCCAGCAGGAGAAAGATGTTGATGCTGCTTTCTGCAGACAGCCTGACCATTAACAGCCTGGCAGACAATTTTGACATGAGCCGGCCAGCTGTCTCCAAACATATTAAAATACTGGAAACAGCTGGTTTCATTTCTATTCAGGATATCGGCAGGGAGCGATATTGCACACTAAAAAAAGATGGATTTGAGGAACTGCAGGCATGGATCTCCTACTTCGACGAATTCTGGACATCGAAACTGAAAAAATTGGAGAATTTATTAAACAGCAAATTACATCATTAAAGATGAAGCATCTCCTCATATCTTCTACTTTGACTGCAATCATCCTGGCTCGTTTAGACGCCAGTCCAATGCAACAAGTTGAAAGATAACAGTCAGTGAAAGAAATTAACTTAAAACAACAAATCATGGAAAGACAAGATTATACAACCACGATAGTGGTTGACAAAACTCCTGAAGTAGCATTCGATGCGATCAAAAACTTTCGCGCCTGGTGGTCCGAAGAAATAGAGGGGGAGACAGACAAGCCGAACGCAGTGTTTATTTATCACTATAAAGATGTACACCTGTGCAAAATGAAACTAATAGAATCAATTCCGAGCAAGAAATTGGTGTATGAGGTGCTTGACAACCAGTTCAGTTTCACAAAGGATAGAAGTGAATGGATCGGTACTAAACTGATTTTCGATATTTCTGAAGAAGGCAACAAGACAAAAGTGAAATTCACACATGAAGGTTTAGTTCCGGAAAACGAATGCTACAGGGTTTGCTATGACGCTTGGGGAAATTATATTAATAATAGCTTATACAGCTTAATTACTAGCGGCAAGGGACAACCTAACCCAAAAGACAAGGATGGCTTCAATGCTGAGCTGGCCGATAAATGGAAGATTAAACACTAACACAATCACGATGCAAAGAGACATCAAACATCAATTCTTATTTTCCCATTCCCCTGAAGTCGTTTGGGAATATTTAACTGATCCGGAGCTTTTAGCCTTATGGCTAATGCCAAATGATTTCAACCTCAAATTTGGCCATAAATTTCAGTTCAAAACCAGACCCAAAATAAACCTGGGATTTGATGGTACGGTCTATTGCGAGGTATTGGAGATTGTTCCTTTTAAAAAGCTGGTCTACTCCTGGAAGGGCGGAATGTCTAAAGACGTCCCCAACCTTGATTCGTTAGTGATCTGGACACTTACTCCCTCTGACGATGGCACTTTACTGCTGCTGGAGCATAAGGGATTCAGAGGTCTAAAAAATTACTTTCCTTATCTGATCATGAACAAAGGCTGGCTAAAGATCGGCAAAAGATTATCTGCAAAAGTTAATTTGAAGGAAATGGGTTGAGGAACTTCATGGTAGGGATACAAGGGATAGGCTAAATTGTGTGGGATTGTATTTGAACAATTGGAACTGTTAGCTTTACCAAGCTATGAATCATGTTTGTCCTATCGTATAACGGAAGGACAAACGCAATGTATCAATATATGCCTATTTTTAATAACTTAGATAATTCATCATATACAATAACAAAACTTCGCCTTATGACCTTAATGAGTACAATCTGGCCAATCATCTGCATTTTAGTCTTACTACTTATCATCTTTTTAATTTATAAATTAATCAGAAAAAGTGTCAAGCAGTAAATTATTACCTGACCGCCTATTTTTGTAGCCTGCTTTTATCATAAGGTATAAATAAAAGGAGTTACCCTGGTATTTTGAAGCCCTAAAAATCAAACAGATCTCCAAAGAAAGATTCTTTTTTCTTGTGATGCGGTCTCGAATGCTGCGTTTGGCTGCTGGAATACCTATCATAGTCTTTCTGATAATTCTCTTTTTTTGAATAATGGTCTGCAGACCTTTCGATGATCTTATCTAATTCTCCGCGGTCCAACCAGATCCCGCGGCAACTTGGGCAATAGTCAATTTCGATCCCGTTTTTATCACTCATCATCAGCGTTTCATTACAGTTCGGACATTTCATAAGCAAAGTTTGATTTAATAAATGAATAACGTTTTTTTATAGCATGTAGTCTGCGATTGTATAAAGGTGCGAACTTATATGAAGATAACTTGTGCCTGTTTGACACACCAAATGGTAGGTGTGCAAATGGGACTTAAGATCATTTCATTACTCCATCCTTCAGGAGAAAAAACAGAAACTTTTTTCTTAACCAGTGGCTTGCCGTTTTGTATCGCTCTTAATTGTACCGGTGCATTCACTTTGTAGCTTTTTGCTTCCAAAGTATAGGCGCTTAGTGAGGCGGGAATAGTGGAATGGTCTATTGCAGTAGTTTTTCCGACACTTACTACCGCAGTTGATAAGAATTCATATTTCATAGTTCCTCCAAGCTCTTTTGCCTCGTGACTAACCGTTAGGATATATAGGCCATCTCCATCGGGTGTAAAACTTGCTGCATAGAAATTACTTCCCGGGGTATTAGATCTTTATTTGTTGTACTTAGGGCTGTTACCAGCTTAGGAGTTCATAACTTGTGCAGTCAATTACAATAAAGTGGATTTACGAAACAGGGGCCGCACCTTCAATGGCACAGCCCCCGTCTAAAATCTGAATTTGAGCAGAATTAATTTAACTAAGAAGTTCCTGCATGTCTCTGTCTGCTGTTGGTATCTTTTTTAAAAAGTCGTCGAATCCTGCATTCTCCTGGGAACTATACATGCCATAAGCATCCAGGATATAGCCAATCTGCCCATCTTTATCTTCAAGGAGATAAAGAACGGAATTGTCTCCCGGGTCCGAATCTCCTTCAAAGCGATAAGTTTTTATGATGGTCAGGTCCTCTGGGTTATAAATTTTATTTACACCCACACCTTGCATTTTGCCGTGATCGGTCATTTTAATTTCGTTATCTAAACCTTTAAGTCTTAATTTTTCTAAAATCTGACTAAGTGTATTCATTTCTACGGGACGTTCCATACTATATGTTTTTTTATTAAAACAACAGGTATAGGAAATGGTTTGCAGCGCTGTAGTGAAATTTGGAACTGAAGGGTTGTATACTGATCTGTATTTAGACTGCTATTCGACTGGTATCCGACTGCTTTTACCAGTCTGAAGCCAGTTGTCTAACAGATTTTGTCCGGTGCCTATATATACCTATATATATAGGCACTGGATTGCTTTCAATTAACATTATGCAAAATTCGCAAGCGCTTGTGAGCCGTACTTGGTTTGAAGGATTAATTTTAAATAAAAAAGGCCTCTCGTTAAGAGAAGCCTTATATATAGTCAAAGTATATCTTACAAAGCGAAAGCAGCTTTCACTTGATCTACAAAATCCAGTTTCTCCCAGGTAAACAGGTCGACGGTAACCGTTTTTTGTTCACCATTGGGGGTTCTGAAGGTCTTGCTTACTGTTTCAGGCTTGCGGCCCATGTGTCCATAAGCAGCAGTTTCACTGTAAATTGGATTTCTTAATTTCAGGCGTTGCTCGATGAAGTAAGGACGCATATCAAACAGTTCCTCTACTATTTTAGCAATCTCACCATCTGTTTTGCTCACTTTACCAGTACCATAAGTATTGATGTAAATGCCCATTGGCTTTGCTACACCGATGGCATAACTTACCTGAACCAGGATCTCATCGGCAACACCGGCAGCAACCAGGTTCTTGGCGATGTGACGGGTAGCATACGCTGCAGAGCGGTCTACTTTACTTGGATCTTTTCCGGAGAACGCGCCACCACCGTGTGCACCCTTACCCCCATAAGTATCCACAATGATCTTACGGCCGGTTAAGCCGGTATCACCATGTGGTCCGCCAATTACAAACTTGCCTGTTGGGTTGATGTGGTATTCAATTTTATCATTAAACAAGTGTGCGTACTGAGGATATTTGGTAATGATCCTCGGGATCAGGATGTCCACCAGGTCCTTTTTGATCTTCGCCAGCATTTGTCCTTCTTCGTCAAAATCATCATGCTGTGTAGAAATAACAATGGCATCGATGCGAACAGGTTTGTTGTCGTCTGAATATTCCAACGTTACTTGCGATTTAGCATCCGGGCGTAAATAAGTGATCTCCTTGTTTTCGCGTCTCAGGATAGCCAGCTCTTGCAAGAGGCTGTGCGACAGGTCTAAAGCCAAAGGCATGTAATTCTCAGTTTCATTCGTAGCATATCCAAACATCATGCCCTGATCTCCGGCACCCTGCTCTTCTTTGCTGGAGCGGTCTACCCCTTGGTTAATGTCCTGGCTCTGCTCGTGGATAGCAGAAAGGATACCACAGGAGTTAGCCTCGAACATGTATTCGCTTTTGGTGTAACCGATCTTTTTGATCACATCACGTGCGATTTGCTGTACATCCAGGTAAGTGGTGGATTTCACTTCCCCGGCAAGGATCACCTGCCCGGTGGTAACCAGCGTCTCACAGGCAACTTTTGATTCAGCATCGAAAGCAAGGAAATTATCGATAAGCGCGTCTGAAATTTGATCTGCTATCTTATCAGGATGACCTTCAGATACAGACTCTGATGTAAATAAGTACGACATTTTAAATAATTAATTTAATGAGTAAACAATTATATAAAATGGAAAATGATCCTGTAAAACAGGCTGTAAAATGAGTGTATGACAGGTTAGCACTTTTTTTTACGTGGTTGCAATCCCGCTACTTTTATATAGCATCGCAAATCAGTCCACTTTAATGTCCGCAAATTTACACTATATATTTAAATAGTCAAAAAATATCGATTATTTTGTGCGGTAATAAAGCGGGAAGACCTTGTTAAAACTAAATATCTTATTTATAATAAATCCGATATCGGGAGGGAGGGATAAGTTAAAGATCCCGGCTCTGATCGATGCGAATCTGGACCGGCTGAAGTTTAATGCCAATTTTGCATTTACCGAATATATAGGTCATGCCTCAGAAATAGCTGAAGAAGCTGCCAATAAAAACTTTGATGTGATCGTCGCAGTTGGCGGTGATGGTACCATTAATGAAGTTGCTAGCAAAGTGATGCAGCAGAATAAAATACTTGGCGTATTACCGTTTGGATCGGGAAATGGTTTGGCCAGATTCTTAAAAATTCCCATGAACACGGTACGGGCCATCAGGGTCATTAACAATTGTAAGGTTTCTGTTATTGATACCGCTACATTCAATGAGAAAAGTTTTTTTAATATGGCAGGAATGGGCTTTGATGCGCATATCAGTTCAGTTTTTGCGGGGAATAAAGGACGAGGGCTAAGTGGTTACATGAAACTGGGACTAAAGGAAATGCTTAACTATAAGCCGCAAACTTACCGCATTACAATTGATGGGCGGGAATACTTACGAAAAGCATTCCTGGTTAGCATAGCCAATTCCTCTCAATATGGTAATAATACACATATTGCACCAACGGCATCCGTTATGGATGGTTTGCTGGATGTATGTATTGTCAAGGAGTTCCCCTTATACAAACTCCCGGTGCTGGCCTATGAAATGCTGAGCGCAAAAACGGACCGTTCAAAACTAGTAGAAATTATTAAGGGAAAAAACATACAAATCAGCAGGGTAAAGGAAGATGCTATACATATAGATGGGGAACCTTATTTTATGGGAACAGAAATTGTGGTAACTGTTAAGCCCTTGTCTTTAAATATTATTACACCTGAATATGAAGCCTAAAAAGAAAATATTAAATGATTTTGGCGGGATCATGTATTCCACTGACCCCTCTTTTAACTATGAAGAAGAAAATACGGGGCCTTTTGAAACTTTAGCGAATAGACAGCAGGATTTACGGGTGACGCTTGATAAAAAAAACCGGGGAGGAAAGGCCGTTACTCTGGTGACCGGTTTTATTGGAAGCGGGGAAGATCTGGATAAACTGGCTAAAATGCTGAAGAATAAATGTGGGGTAGGCGGCTCAGCCAAGGATGGGGAGATTTTAATTCAGGGCGATTTCAGGGATAAAGTGTTGCTGTTGCTGCAAAAGGAAGGTTATAAGGCAAAAAAGTCAGGCGGATAAAAGGTTTTCTGTAATCGTTTTAAGTTGCTGATTTACAGTTGATTGTTGTTAGTGTATCAGCGACAATAAGTAAATATTTTCGCGAAAAGCCCTACACTTTACCTTTTAATGTGTATAACTTTGCTGGACTAACTTATTACTTATGAGCAAAGCATTTATGCTTAAGCCTGACTTGGCCTATCTGAACCTGGATTCGGATAAGGCTTTATTTCAGCTTAATGTAGCACAATTGGTCGAAGAAGCCTTAAAGAGAGGAGAAGGTACGCTTGCTGATAGCGGAGCATTGGCAATTGACACCGGCAAATTTACAGGGCGTTCTCCAAAAGACAGATTTATTGTTTGCGATGACATCACTGAAGATGCTGTCTGGTGGGGGGATATCAACATTAAGTTTGATCCTCAGCATTTCGATTCACTTTTTGAAAAGATCACGGCACACCTGAATCAGGAAAACTTCTATGTTAGGGATGCCTATGCCTGTGCCGATGAGCGGTTCAAAACTACCATCCGGGTGGTTACAGAGACAGCCTATCAAAATCTTTTCGCAAATAACCTGTTTCTGAGATCTGAAGCAGGTGAGGTAGTCGGGAAGCCGGAATGGACGATTATCGCTGCGCCTTCTTTTTTGGCTGATCCCGCCATTGATGGAACAAGGCAGCCAAATTTCTCTATCCTGAATTTTACCCGAAAGATGATACTGGTAGGTGGATCAGGTTATACAGGTGAAATAAAAAAGGGAATATTTTCCGTGCTCAATTTTCTGTTACCCACAGAGAAAAATACATTGTCCATGCATTGCTCGGCGAATGTCGGTAAGGATGGGGACACCGCTATATTTTTTGGTCTTTCTGGTACCGGGAAGACCACGCTTTCCGCTGATCCTGAAAGGGGCTTGATCGGTGATGATGAACATGGCTGGGGTGAGGACACCATTTTTAATTTTGAGGGAGGCTGTTATGCCAAGTGTGTAGACCTGACCGCTGAAAAAGAGCCCCAGATATTTAATGCCATTAAATTTGGGTCACTGCTGGAAAATATCAATTATTTCGCCCACACCCGAAAAGTGGATTTTTCTAATATAGAGAAAACGGAAAATACCCGGGTGGCTTACCCGATCAATTATATAGATAATGCAATCCTGCCTTCTATTGCTGGAATCCCTAAGAACATTTTCTTTTTGACAGCCGATGCCTTTGGTGTATTGCCGCCTATCTCCAGATTAACACCAGGGCAGGCTATGTTTCATTTTATTTCGGGCTATACGGCTAAGGTTGCTGGAACAGAAGCAGGAGTTACAGAACCTCAGCTCACTTTCTCGGCTTGTTTTGGGAAGGCCTTTTTGCCATTGCACCCTACCCGCTATGCTGGTTTGCTTGGCGAAAAGTTGCAGAAGCACAACGTGAACGTCTGGCTGGTCAACACTGGCTGGACCGGAGGGGCTTATGGAGTCGGCAAAAGAATGAAGCTTGCTTACACCAGGGCTATGATCACGGCGGCACTTAATGGAGAGTTTGATCAGATCAGTTTTGAAGCAGATCCGGTATTCGGCCTGTGCATCCCACTGAGCTGTCCGAATGTTCCGGCCAAAATACTTAATCCAAGAAATACCTGGACAGACCGGAGGGAATATGATAAAAAAGCGAATGAACTTGCACTTGCATTTGTGAACAACTTCAAGCAATTTGAAGCTGACGCAAGTGAAGAAATGCTGGCATCCTTTCCTAAAGTCGCTGAAAACGCACATTAAAAGCATTTTTTTTTCGAAAAATTTGCATTTCAATTTTTTTTTAGTTTTAATTGTGAAAGATTGTCTCTCCAAGGGGCAATCTTTTTTAATTATACTAACTACGTGAAGGGAAATAATCGGGGTAATACGCTAACGAAAATTTAATTTGCAATTAAAATCAAAATTATAAATTTGTTGTTACAACAATTGTTTATAATGCTCGTTGTGTGTATTACGGAATATTTATCTAATTTTAAAAAAAAACAAAGTACTAAAAACTAAAAAACTAAAAAAAAAATGGCAAACGCACCAAAACCTACAACAGTAAAAAAAGAGAGCTCAACAGCTTCAAATTTATTCGCAACATTAACTATTCCAATTTGCATCATTATCGGAATATGTGTTTACAAGTTTATCTTTGGTGACAGAGGTAATTTTATCGATGGCGCTGATCCTGATTTGCATGACACACTTCCAAAAGTAGGTAACTATATGGGTATGGCTTATAAAGGTGGCGTAATCGTACCTGTGTTATTGGGTATGTTCCTTATGGTGATCGTATTCTCTATCGAGCGTTTTATCGTAATCAGTAAAGCAACAGGTAAAAGTGGATTAGATTCTTTCGTTAAAAAGATCCAGTCACTTTTGAACACCAACAATATCGAAGCTGCTATGGCTGAGTGTGATAGACAACAAGGTTCTGTGGCAAACGTAATCAAGTCAGGCTTAAAAAAATACCGTGAAATGGAAGTTGAGCCAAACATGGATACCGATCAAAAATGTTTAGCAATACAAAAAGATATCGAGGAAGCGACAACTTTGGAGA
>CAMLDJ010000052.1 GCA_946478755.1 uncultured Pedobacter sp.
GTTAGTGGCAATTTCTTTAGCCGTTGGCATACCAGGCAAATGTTTATTGGCTTTGATGTAGTTTTCCAACTCGGCCAGCGTTCCAACATTGTAACCTTCCTCAAAAACATAATCAGGCCAGTTGGCAGTTTCTACCTTAATCTCATGTGCCCTGATTTTTCCGTTAACCGAAAGTTTTTCGCGGGGCGTGGTAGTGCCTATGCCCACATCGCCCTTTCCTGAAACCGTTAAGTCTTCTGAATAAAAACTAGAGAAACCTGATGGGATAAGTTGAACATAATCCAGGTAAACATCTGTTATTCCTGGCTGGAAATTCATCCCTCTCATTTCCAAATTGGTGATTCCATGCGGAATAGTTACAGGAATGGTAATAAGCTGCCACTCGTTATTGGTCTTAAACATATTCGGCGTAATCCAGATGGCACTATGTACAACAAAACCATACTGGCTTACAACATCAAGCATAAAGAGACTGGAAGAAGCGCTATTGGATCCCACTTTTATCCTTGCCTGCAATAGATAATTACCGGCAGAAACAGTTATATAAGGCCCTGCCCAAATCGTACCACCATCTGCTGTAGCTGGCCTGAACATACATGTACCCCCATTGGCTTTAGTATCATTAACCATCACGGTTCCTTGGATAACATTCAAACCATTGCTTTCATCCTGAAAAATGGTTGATATGGAGCCCTGTGAAAAACAGTTACTAAAAATCGCCACAAAGATTAAGCTTATCAATAATTGTTTCATATTGTATTTATTTTTTATTCTTATTTTCCAAAGCATCCATTCTTTTAAGAAGTAGATCGATCTGTTTATCTTTCTCGATTAAATGCAAGGTGAGCTCCTCAACCTTTTGCAACAGTTTAGTATTAAGCTCTCCAAGGCTTACACCATTTTCTACCATTTCTTTAGCCGTTGGAATTTCGGGCAAATGTTTGTTTTTCTTAATAAAAGCTTCTACTTCTACCAGGCTTTGTAATTCGTAATCCTTTTCAAAAACAAAATCAGCTCCAGTGGTATTCACTACAATTTCGTTTGCGCGTGCCTTTCCATTAACATCCAGTTTATAAGATAGATTAGTCTGGCTCGCTTTGCCAATTAACACATTACCATTATCACCTATTGCAAATCTTGAGCCCATAACAGAGGTATCGTGATTATAACTCCAAAACTGAAGCGAATTACCATACGGGCCGGTCATATTATATATGACCCAACGATAGGCTAAATCATCAGCAGTTTTTGAAGGGTTCTCGAGTATAAGGGCTGCACCTTCGTTTGAGCCGGCACTGGCAGAGATATTGCCTGCAACTGACAATTTTTGATTTGGATTAGCAGTACCAATACCAAAATTTCCATTTTCATTACTCACTAATAATGAGCGCCAGCTTCCCCACCCCGTATTATTTAAACCCGATCGGAAATAGATGTTATCGTCCCCAAAAGCCAATTCATGAGCTTTTCCTCCAGAATCATCTGACCACCCCCTCAATCCTAATACCGTATGGTAATTGCCGGTCGAAAGACCCAGTACTGTCGTTGCCTTAAAGTGGGCCTCTACCGAACGGCTATAAGAACCTGGTATGGTTGGCGTTGCCCTTGTATCTTGTACTGTTAATGCAGTTTGTGCGAACAAAATCTTTGTGCTTAACAAAAGCAATGTCGCGATGATGTACTTTCTCATGATTCTATTTTTTAGTTTTAAACAGGGCCTCCAACCTTGCAATTCTTTCCTCCTGTGATTGGTTCCTTGCTTTTTCTTGATTGAGTTCTTTATCTTTTTCGATGAGGTATAAAGTGAGTTCTTCTACCTTTTGCAACAGTTTAATATTCAGTGCACCAAGGTTTACTCCATTTTCGATCATTTCTTTAGCTGTTGGAATTTCGGGGAGATGTTTGTTAGCTTTTACAAATTTTTCAAGATCTGTTAAATTTGGGAGCTTATAAGCAGGCTCAAATACAAAATCGGCACCTGCGGTGGTGGAGACCTTAATTTCGCGGGCACCAATGTTTCCCGCTACCGTAAGTTTATCCTGTGGGGTGACTGTGCCTATGCCAACATTTCCACCGTTCAGGTAACTATTTCCACTTATACTTAAATAGACTCTTCTTTCTCCCTGATGACTAACCGCAAACCCGGGATTTGCAGCTGACACATGCGTGAACCATTCCAAAACTCCATCAAGTGGTGAGTAAAGCTTCTTGTCAATAGAATTATTATCGAAACCGATTCCGCCACCTTTTATGGTAAGCTTTTGATTTGGCGTATCTGTACCTATCCCCACATTGCCACCTTCTTTGTTTAGAATCAAGTTATCATAACCAAACGTAGTATCGAAAGCTCCTATCCTTGCAAACCCAGTAATTCCGCCTAAAAACAGATACTTGTTTGGGTTCATCGTAGGGATCACAATCTCAGTCCCCGGGGTAGTTCTATTTCCTCTGTCGCTAACGGTTTTTAATGTTTCCTGGGCGAAACTATTTGTAAGAAGACCAGCGAAGAGTAGCGTTAAAGTCAATCTCATTTTTTTAATTTTTAATGTTTTTATCTAAATTCTCAATTTTTCTTAATCTTTCCTCAAGAACAGCCAATTGCTCTGCTTGAGTTTTTAATAGTTTTTCTTGTTTTAAAGTGGATTTCTCTTTTTCGATTAAATGCAAAATCAATTCTTCAATTTTCTCTTGCTGTAACCTTACAATCTCTCCCAGAGCTAAACCATTCTCTCCTATCTCTTTGGCTGTTGGCATACCCGGTAGATGTTTGTTAGATTTGATATAATTTCCCAATTCTTCTAGGGTTACAACCTTGTAACCTTCCTCAAAAACATAATCAGGCCAGTTGGCAATTTCAACCTTAACTTCGTGTGCACGAATTTTACCATTTACAGAGAGTTTTTCTTTTGGAGTGGTTGTGCCAATACCAACATCTCCAGAAGGATTTATGCGCATCCGCTCGGTATTATCAAAAGTTGAAAAAGTGATAAATCCACCGATTTCGGATTGTCCTCTATAAAAATTAATAGAACTATTTTTCAAGCCATAAAAACTATGTTCTATGGCAAAGCTTTTACCTTCATACTTATTCGTTTGTGTGCCATACCCTCTTACACCAAGAAATGTCCCTTCCAACTGACTATCCCCCTCAGTTAATCTTCCTAATACTGCCCCCAGTTGTCCTGAATCTATTGGTTTAGCTACATCGAGAAGCGACCTTGGATAAATTGTCCCTATCCCTACATTCCCATTATATTGCCAGGTCATTGCATGCTGATCGGGAACATTAGTTTGGTTACTAGCCCCATTCACAAAGAGATCCAACCTTGAACCCCAAAAATAAGGACCTCCATGCGTAATCCTAAATTCAGCAGACTCGTTATAACTATGTCCTGACGTACCAAACCTTGAGAGCCTTAATGCAGATTGAGCAGCCGAAACCCACCCCCGCGGGTTTGCTGTCCGGACCAACGAATATCTGCAGCGGAGCATCAGGATTGAGTGTACCGATGCCCGCCGCTCCATTTGGAGGAAAAGTATTTTGTGCATATGCCAACCTGCTACCACACACTAAGCAAAAGATTATTAAAAATTTAAAATTCATAACTTATGTTTTTGTTTATCGGTTTTCGATTTGTTATTCTCAAGAACTTCTACCCTTTCGATGAGCGCGTTAATCTTCTTATCCTTTTCAATCAGGTGTAAGGTTAGCTCTTCAATTTTTTCCAATAATTTTTTATTCATCTCACCCAGTTCAATGCCATTTTTTTCAACTTCTCTGGCAGAAGGTATACCGGGCAGGTGTTTGTTTGTTTTAATATAACTTTCCAAGTCTTTCAACGTTCCAACATTGTAATCATCGGCAAAAACATAGTCAGGCCAGTTCTGTGCATCAACCTTAACCTCTTGGGTGCGAATTTTCCCGTTAACCGATAACTTATAATTGCCATCAGGAGTGGCCATGTTGATGGCCATATTGCCATCATAATCACTGGTTAATATGGGTTTGATATTTAGCTGAGTTATTTCAGTAAGGCCAGCAGGAAGCATTTCAGTAACTGTATTCACCAATAATTTGGTCGCATCCCCACCCAACATACATGATTTAACAGCTATGGCGGTCCAATGACTGGTAATGAGATAAAAATCCAGGTTACCATTTGAATTGTTATAAGCATGCAGTGAATAACGGTCTGATACACCACCATGAGTCATCTTAGTAATTTTTAACTCGTTTCGGTTCGCGATATAATAAGTGGTTTCTCCCGTTTGGTAAGATTCCCATGCACCACCTAAAACTTCAACTTTCAATTTTTGCATGTTAGAGCCATCACTTGGGGGTAAAGAGCCTAAAAACACGTAAAGCTGGGTCGAGGGGGTGCCTACAACTTCTTTACCATATTGAGCCATTAAAATAAACGGCTGTAATAAAAATAAAACTACAATGAGTTTCTTCATAATTGAGATAGGTTTGATTTAAATGATACTGCTTGCAATCTTTAAATGATATGCTAACTTATTTCTTCTCTTTTAGCGTTTTGATATATGCATCCTGAGCCTCAACTTTCTTGCTTAAGTTAATCAGGTGAAGGGTGAGCTCCTCTATCTTTTTCTGCTGTGATTTGAGCATTTCGCTAACTGCTATTCCATTTGTTTCAACTTCTTTAGCAGAAGGCATTTCGGGTAGGTGTTTATTTGTTTTAATGTAACGCTCCAATCCTTTTAACGTACCGATATTATAACCTTCTTCAAAAACATAATCTGGCCAGTTGGCAGATTCTACCTTGATTTCCTTTGCCCTAATATTACCGTTTACCGATAATTTTTCTGAAGGTAGATCTGTACCTATGCCTACGCTACCTTTAATTACATTGAGGTTACCTACATAAGTATGAGCATTGTCTCTGATCTTATCATAGGTGGTTACTATGCCACCATTATCATTTAAATTCTCGTCACTGACAGAACCCATTTCCGATGGTCCTGCTAAAAGATTGCTTATTTTAAAGACTCCCAAATCAGCGCCTAATGCTGCTTTTACCCATATCTGACTTTCTGCTCCAAGATTTAACAGCGCGAATTGAGGTTGCAACCATGCATTATAACCCATACTATGGTGTTCCTGAATAGCAAAATTCTGTGAATTGATAAACTGAAACTTACCGGAAACCAACGAAGGCATGTGTGCAGTAGTATGTGTATAGGTATATTCGAACGCACTGTGCATACCACCAACCTTAGCCACCAGATACCATTTTCCATCGCCAGGCAGGCTGAACTGCTGTGCAGATAAGCTCATTATAGCACTAAAAAGAGTAATAATTAAAAGGTATAACTGTTTCATTTGATTTTTTCTTTAAGTTCCGATATCTCCTTTTGCTGTTTGACTAGCACTTCTGATTGCTCGTTCATTTTATGCTCGTGTTCGATGAGGTGCAAAGTGAGTTCTTCTATTTTCTTGAGCAAAAGCTTGTTCATTTCTCCAAGTTCAACACCATTTCTTTCAACTTCTTTGGCAGCAGGCATTTCGGGCAGGTGTTTATTTGTTTTAATGTAGCTTTCCAATCCTTTTAACGTACCGATATTATAACCTTCTTCAAAAACATAATCTGGCCAATTAGTGGATTCTACCTTAATCTCTTTTGCCCGGATGTTGCCGTTTACAGATAACTTTTCACGGGGTGTAAGGGTACCCATCCCAATGTTGCCGATACCATCGATTACAATATCATCACCGTAGAACCACTGTTCACCACTTCCATACTTATTGAACATTCTACGGGTTCCCAAAATCATTTTTCCTGTGGCACTGCTATTATTACCGTTACCTGCTACAGTGATAATCCTGCCCTGCCCCCAGGGGTTACCCCCTCCGATATCAGCTGGAATCACAAACTCAACCTGTGCCCCTTTATCCTCAAACCTCCCCCCGGTATTTGCCCGGATAAGCAGATTGCCTGCAAAATCACTTGCATTCCCTTGATTGAGTGCATTGCCATCGCCAGTTGTCGTCAGATGATTTAATATTACTTTTCCCTCACTTTCGGTAACAATCTTTAGCCAGGGTTGGCCGGGATTGTTATTGGTTTTTCTAAAATAGAGGTGCTGATCGTAGAAGCCTCCTGCAAACTGCATGGCATAGTTATTTGCCGGGTTGCTATGCCGAACATCTAATAAATGCCACCAGCCACCTGCCCCAGCCGGATAATTTATTGGATTAACTGTTTCAAAAAAGCCGGATACTGCTCCTGCATCCCCCTGGAGACCAGCATTGTCCCTGGTTTGGGCCTGAACTATAGTCGTTAGCGGGAAAATATAAAATGATAGGAGTGCGGATAATTTGATGGTATTTTTCATTATTTCAATTCTTTAAAATTTCCTGAAGGATTTTATCTTGCTGAACCAGCTTTGCCTCAAGCTTCATTACCTGTCCGCCCTGAGTTTTAGCTGTTTATCTTTCTCGATCAGATGCAGGGTCAGCTCTTCCACTTTTTGTAAAAGTTTAATATTAAGCTCCCCTAAGTTTACGCCACTTGCTACCATTTCCTTAGCCTTTCATATTATAATTTTATGTTAAAAACCTAGAACCTCATCCAAACTAAATAAAAGAACCAACCCTGCCATAGTTTTTTGACAAACGATCAAAATGAAGTGACAAACATGGATTTTGAAGTGATAATGTAAAAGCCAACTTTACCCCTTTGATTATACTATCGAACTCTTGCAAAAAAACAATAGCAATTCAGCGCTGGGCGGGAAACAGGTAAACAGATCATTTTTTTGCTCATAATACCATTGCCCATGAACAAACAAGGGATAACAGCTATAAATGATAAGCTCTTATTTTAAGTTTCTGTTTTTGACTTTTTTAGCAAAAACTGCCTTGACCCAACGAGAGATTTTTCCCGGCTTATCCGCCACAATCTTTCCATGCCTGTATTTAATCACCTGCAGCCCGTCTTTTCCAGAATATTTTTTCAGTTTCCCGTTTAATAAGCCATTTACATATCTTCCCTCTTCAGAAAGTGCTCCGGCTTCATCATATTTTTGAAACGGCCCATTAAGCATTCCTTTACGGTAACGCAAGCTGCTGATCAGGATGCCATTTTCCTGCCAGGCCCTCCACAAACCAATTTTTAGTCCGCGATCAAATTCCCCCAGTTCTTTGAGATTTTTGCTGGTGTAATGATCAGTATAAGTACCATGTAGCAGTTTCCCGGCACCCCCCCCCTGTGTTATATTGATCTGGTTGCCGCTGTACCAGCTATATTTTTTATCTGCATCAAAACTGGACATCGATCTCTCCGAAATCAGTATATGGAAAGAGACTTTGTGATCCGGAAAATTAATGGTATGGCTATATTCGCCTAGATTATAATATTGATGCTGTGCGGAACAAAGGTTGTCAGTAAGCAAAAACAGAATGGCAATAACGGATAAAAATTTCATATTACTTAATGGATAAATACCTGATGGTATGCTGATATTCGATTTTAACGGAATCTCCTGTACGTTTAATAAATCTGACCCCATTTGCAACGCCCCCTTCTTCAAGCATGGCTTCATTTCCATTGACACTGATAATAGCCACGTTTTTTTTTGTTTTCGGATTAAAAGCCAGTCCCTTATAGCTTACTGCAGACCAGTTCACCTGAGGTTTAGCTAACGGCTGTATTATAGGTGATATTACCGGGTTGCCCGTCACTGGCACTTTTGTTTCATTTTCAGGGGTAAAAACACCAGAAAAGGGGTCATCATAATCCAGATCTATAACTACCGGATCATGCTGGTGATCGATCATATTGAAATAAACCGCATTGAAACGGTGATTTACAGGTAAAACCTGATCTTCATCTTCCGTTCCAATAAAGATCCTATAAAAAATAATTCCCCATACAGCTACTGCACAACACACCAACAGATATGTCAATTTCTTGTTCTTCATCACGCTTTACCGCATAGTAAATGAATAGTAAGCACTATATCCGCCAAAATTACCAGCCTTATCAATCGCCCTTACGCGCCAGACGAGCGATTCACCGCTCTCACCCGCATTAAAGTTGAGCTCTGTGCTTGTGAGAAGCTGTGGATAAGCAGCATTATAAATCGTTAACGAATCACTTTTATACACATAGACCTGGTAACGGTCTGCATCTGCCTGCCCATTCCAAACCAGCTTGACCGGTCTAGAAACAACCTGCTTATTGACCGGAGCACTCAGCGTTACTTTTTCCGGGCCCGTAGTATCGTAAATAAAATTCCTGACCGGACTCCATTTTGAGTTCTGGGTTGCGTTTTCAGCCCTGATGCGGTATTGGAATGTACCTTCAGTCACCAATGGCTGAAGAAAACTAAGGTTGTCTGTGGTTACATTCAGCAAAAGTTTGGTCTCGTCCAAGAAATTATTTTTGTCCACCTGAAGCCGGTACTGCGTTGCACCAAAAAGTTTAAGCCACTCATACTGTACTTCGGGATGGTTAACATATAATCCATTGGTTGGTTTGCTGACCTGCAAAATCTGGTCAGTAAGACTTGAAGGATATATTGTAAATGCCCTGGTAGTAAAGGCACTTGCACTACTCCCGTTCTCGGCCCTTACCCGCCACTCGTATCTACCCGGATCAAGGGTATACACAAATTTGTTCCCGGTGATTAAGGTATCAAGTACCAATTTCGATATGCTGTCAAACTTTGGGGTCACCACCTCCAAACGATAGAAAATAGCATCAGCCATGCCCTCCCACCAAAAAGTCTGCTGATAACTGCTGGTTTCCAGCCCCTGCGAAGGTGCAAGGAGATCCAATTTACGTTCGGCAAGTGACGGTTCGATAAATTCGTTACAGCCATATAAAAACGGTGCTAAAAAAACAAAAAATAATTTTATTGATTTCATCACAGATTGAGCTTATAAGAAAATATTGGAAATAGCTTGAAGCCCCTCTATGGACGCTTCAGTTCTTAATGCAAGATAAAACATCAATGACCCCAATAAAGAATAGGCAGGCAGTTGCGGCAGCTGTTTCTGCTTTCTGATCATTTTCTGATTCTTTTTTTCGAAGAATGCTTTACGGTAAGTATTTCCGATCAATAGCCTGTGGCTTTCAGAATGATTTAGTATGACCATGTTACCCTCAATCGAGGTAATCTTGCTATCGTTGATAATAAATGATTTATGGATTCTGCTGAAACTGGAACCAGAAAGACTGTCCTCCATTTCTTTCATCGAGTTATGACATGCAAAACGCTTGTCATTTTCCATATGTAATACAACATAGTTCTGCAGCGCCTGTATATAGATCAGTTGGTCACACCTGATCAGCACTTCTTTGAAACCCTTCGAATCAGTCTTGATATAGAAAGAATCAAGCACATGCTGTTTTTTCGGAGCATGGACAGAATAGGCCAGCTGCGTAAGGTGATCGAATTTATTTATACTCTTTACAAACCTATTGAAGGATACCGGGGTGATCAGGTAATCAAAAGCAAGATGCTCAAATGCTTCGAACGCCCGAAGCGTATCGCCAGAGACCAGAATGACCGAAGAAAACTGCTTTGCCCTATCCATCAATCTCCCTGCACCTGTAATCATCGAAGCATCGATGAATATGATGTCCGGACTGATCGGATAGGTAAAATCAAAGTTCTCAGGTATCTGCAAGGAATACCCTGTAAGTTCAGTCAGCGGGTGACTACCAATATGGGCACAAAGCGACTCAACAGTAGCCAGTTCACCTATTATGTAACAGTTAATCATAATTGATTTAATTGAAAGAAAGATATTAAGACGACTAAAAAGAAAAAAGGGACATATCTCTTTTCAAATATCCAAAAAGACATTGGTGGCGATTGCTTGTTTTTAACATGAGAGCGTAAATAAGTAGTTATAAAGTGTTTGGTTTATCGCCTATCTGTAGGCAAAACAAAGATTAAAAATTCTAAAACCATATTTTTGATTTTTATACGAACCTCCCTAATTTTTATGCGAATGGCCAAACACTCCAAATTATCACAGATCCGAATCACTATCTTTGGCTGGATATAATTCCCGTTTTTTTTTAACCCATCCCCCTAATAACCACCATTTTGATATTTGAAAGTCTTTTCCTGCATAATAATTGATGATGATCCCCAAGCGGTAGAATTTCTTTCGGAATGCATCCAATTATCCCCCCATTTAACCTTGATCAAGTCTTATACAGATCCAATTATTGCTCAGCGTGAGATTGCACAGTTTGGAAAATCTATTGATATTCTTTTCACCGATGTAGAAATGCCAGGCCTTTCAGGCCTTGAACTTGCAGAAACAATCAATCAGAAAGTAAATTGCCTGGTTCTGGTCAGCAGCCACCTTCAATATGCGCTAGAAGGCTACAATGTCAATGCCCAACAGTTTCTAAGTAAGCCTTTTGACTACAAAAAATTCGAAAAAATCATGGGGAACCTGATGAGCAGACTCAAGGTAGAGGATGATTTTATCATGATCAGATTAGGAGGAAAGAACAACGCGCTGAAGCTTTATCTCAAAGAAATCATTGCTGTAGAGAGTGCTTCTAATTACCTCAAGGTCCATACCCTGGAAAAAACATATATCCCCTATGGAACTTTGAATGCAATGGAAGAGGAACTGAAATCCTTTACAGATTTCAGGCGCATAAGCAGATCCTTTATTATCAACACCAAATTTATCAAGAACATAAACCGTTATAAAATCCTTATGGAAAAAGGCCTATATGCTACCGTCGGTAACTCCTATCAAAAAGGATTTGACGTCTATTTCGACGAACTAACGAAAAAGAAAAAAAACAACAGCTGAAAGAAATCTGATTTTAACGTGTAATATGATTTTTGGGTTAGACGCTAATTGTTTATTTTCTTCGCAAGTTTGTCAATCTGTTGTTGTAAAAATTGATTTACCTTTTTCTGTCCCATCAATTGCTGATCTTTTTCTATTAGATATAAAGTCAGTTCCTCAACTTTCTTTAATAGCTTAATATTCATATCACCGAGGTTAAGTCCTTCTTTTTCCATCTGTACAGCAGACGGAATTTCCGGCAGGTGGTGGTTTTTAGCAATATAATCTTTAATTTCTGCCAAGCTAATCAACTTATAATCATCATTGAACACATAATCAGGGCCAGGTACTTGCAAATCTACCTTCACTTCTTGGGTATGAATGGTGCCCTTCACGGTTAATTTAGCATCAGGCAGACTTGTGCCAATACCAACATTACCACTAGTTACTGCGAATGTAGCTCCTTTAGTGGAATTGAATCCATGAGTTAAAGTTAAAACATTTACATCTGTTGAACCGGCCTCAGCATTTATTGCCGGACTTGCTACAAAATTTGGCATATTCATTCCTTGTCCAGAAATATATATAGCGCCAGGCACAGTCGCTGAACTAACATGAATATCAAGATAAGAGTTTGCAAGGCCATCACTACTGATTCTTACCTGGTCCACGCATCCATTATTATAGCTAGAATAGCGTGTTTGCTGTATCGAACCGCTAACTCCCCATCCTCCAATATTATATTGAAATTCTACATCAGTAACCCTATTATCATAACTTCCCGCTATTTGTATAGTTCCCCCCTGCAGGCCACCAAACGTGGTTATCCTGTACCAACCTATGGCTGTTGGTGTAAAGTTCACTGATACATCCGCAAATCTATTATAAGTTTTTGTTTTTAGACCGGTTGCATAAGAATAACAGCTCAGTAATGTAATTAGTAATGTAAATAGTGTTTTTTTCATAATGGAATTATATATAAGGTAAACTCAATCATTTCGAAATAAAAACTAACCGAAGGTAATCGGCATACTTAGATGTTCATGACCTGCCCGGCAGAAATCGAACCGCAAGGCAATACCGCCTCCTATAAACTGCAAAAAACATGAAAGGCATGGAATAATTCCGCTCCCAATTAGCATTGAAAGAGAGCGTTTTTTTTAGCATCTTATCCCGATAACTGGTTTATCTTTTTGTACATAATTACCAACTAAGTATCTTTTTATGAACTCTTTTTGACGAACACTACTTTTTTTAATATGAGCGTGCGTTTTGGAGTGACGAAATTTTCGCCGATAATAGTTTTGAACTGAAATTACAGCATAAACTTCATAGGAATAAGCATATTAAGAATCTATGAGCACCAATTATTCCAAACTACGCGCTCGTTTTCACTTTGCAAAAGACACATTGGATATTGGCAATCTAATTTCTTGGAAGCGCGCGCATTTCTTGAAGCATTCTTTCATAAAGGTTTTCGCAGCTTATGAGCTCAGGCTCATGCCCGTTCGGCCATCAACCGTGGCATTCCCGTTCGCATCATAGGCATAGGTTCCTGCAACATTGTCCACCCTATCCAGCCTGTTCCCGTTATAATAATACTGGTTCATCGTACCGCCGTTCCTGCCCAGCTGGTTGATATTACCCATGTTATCATAGTTCAGAACCTCGCTCATATAGATTCCGGTACTCGTTCCATTGATCAGCCTGTCCATTTTATCATATCCATAGCTGAACACGTTAGGCGAGGTGGACGGTGAGGTATTCTGCGACCAGAACTGTCTGCTAATGTTCCCGTTCCACTGGTTACCCCCGTTCTCCTGGTAGTCCAGCTGGATACTGAACTGATCGGATATGCTGTTCTTCAGCCAGCCGCGCTCATTATAGGCAAAGGTTGTCCCCTGGGTATCGTTATGCAGACTCTTCTTATGTAACTGGCCGGTCTCGTTGTACTCCAGATGGCTCAATAACCAGCACGAAATTATCAAGGCATTATTCTTTGCAATTAATGAACTGGAACCCTCGCCTAAAAAGGTAACGAGAGTTTAGCCGGGAGTGAAGAGGAAGATAGCCCTGCTCGCAAAGCATTTCAGCGAAGGTATCAAGATTACCCAGCTCGCTAAACTACATTCCAGGACATACGGAGCCATTAAAGCCAGGCTAATCAAACTTGAACTTACACAGAAATAACAAAGCCCGGCAATTTTTAAACTGCCGGACTTTGTTATGTAAGTTACATTTTGGTCTTAGCGTCTCTGCTAAGACCAGATGTGGCAACTATTTGACTGTATTGACTAGTATAAAGATAGGTATTAATACTATGTTGATACAATTTATTTATAAGTTTTGCACAACATTTACTCAGTTTCACCGCTACTTAGGCATCACTCATTAACGCTATCAACAATCCCCGCCGACTGAGGAAAGTATCTTTTTTAATACATCACATAACTGACATACTAACCTTTAGTTAGCCGTTTTTGAACTTGAAATAATAGTTATTTTATCGTACCAAAAAATCCTTGCCTTTTCAGGTGTCGTTTTGGCATTGTATGTTTTGGGCAATTCCTTGTCTCTAGAGAACCTCCCAACTAATTTTAACGTAAGAGGAAGAGTTTGCCCATCCCATAAACCATTTGCATTCACTAATGTTTTATTTGTTGGTTCAAGATAAAATCGCTCTACATCCTTTAAAAACCTTTCCTTTTTAAACTTTGTTTCAAACCATTGGGGGCATCCACATTCGATAGCCGCATAAGAAACGGTAATTGTAATCATTTTTGTTTCTGTTTGCGAGTTTCCAGAAGTTTCCATCGTGGAGTGAACTAATTGCAAAGAATCCTTAGATGATTTATCCATTGAATCCTTTTTCATGTTATTCGGAGTGGGCGAATAATTACAGCTTAGCGCTAGCAAAAACGCGAAAATATTTATTAAATTCATCATATGCTTTGTTTAAAAATCAAGATTTAAGTACCACCTAGCCCAAGATGCCAAGTTAACGCTTCGTGATCGTGCCTGAACTGAGGTACCTGTTGGACTTCCAGGATACCAATAGTTTATCATTAATTGTCCTCCTTTATCAGTTGCGCCAAACATAGTGTTTGAGTTGTTACTAGGATTTGCTGCATTCATATGAGAGTTGGCAGCGCCGTACACGAACGCTCCCGTAACTCTTGCCAATTCCATTGCAAATGAACGACCACCCGGATAATTAGCTGATGTAGTTACTGTAGATCCATTACACGCGCCCAAATAAATAATTGCATAATCAGCAAAACTTATTTTTCCGGATTGAACAGCTTGCCCTAATCGTATTAAATCAGAAGTATACACATTGCTTGCCGTAGGATGTAAACTTGCATTTGCAAATATCATTCCTTCCCCAAATGTTGAACCCGCTTGATTATGATCAAAGCCTCCGTGAGAAAACACAGCTAAAAAGCCTATCCCATTACTACTTTGATCTGATATATTTTTTAGCGCACCATAAAAATCATCATATCCACCTCTTCCAGTTTCCGCAGATACATTTTCTGTAATCGCCTCAGGAATTAATGCTTTCATAGCTTGACCCCATACTTTCTTCAAGGCAGCATAGGGTCTCTAATTTACTACAATAATCAAGTTTTTTCTTTCAAATCTTCTGTAGACATCCAGTCCAGGATATATAAAATTACCTTCTCCCTATTACATTCTTAAAGTATTCTTGAATAGGCAAGTAATTAACATAGTACTTATCTAAATTTTCTAAGACTAAAGCTTCTAACCTTTCAGTAGTAGTTTTGTCCGTACCTGTCTCATCCTGCAGCGCCCATTTAAATAGAAGATTATCTGGATTATATTTAAAGGCTAATCTCAAATATTTATCACCAATGTCATCGTACTCTAAATTGAAAAACCAGGGACTTATTTTTATCATCCAACCTTGAAGAAATAATAATTCAGGGCTTTTTGGATAAAATTTATTGATAAGGATTATATTCCTATTTAGAATATGCTGTAGATAATCTTCTTCAATTTCATTATTCCCTTCAACTAATAAGTACCAAACGATAAATGTTTGTTTAATCAAAGCGATGTTATTTGGCAATTTCTCTTCTTTAATTTTAGGTTCTACTTCCTGTATTGCCTTAATATAATCTATTTCCATTTTCATTTAATTATGGTGTAAACGCAGTAGATATTCGAGGGGTTCCATTAACTATTGCTCCTCTGACAGTTACATTTTGACCATAGACACTTATGACCCTTTCAAAAGTACCTGAGGCTGGTAAAGATGCTTGTTGTCCCAATGATAAATATAGTCTTTTAATTACATTCGTTTCACTTCCAGCAGTTTTTAATAACAAGCCTAATTTATGATCATGCCCGAGTGATCCATAGATTATGTGCTTAATACTTTGCTTATTTGCAAGTGTAGTAGCCATACCTTTCCTAAACAACGCTAATTCAGCTTTTCCAACTCCAAGAACTTTTGTTACAGCACCAGTAACTTTCCCTATTGGAATCGCAGAAGCATACTTTAAACCTGTTTCAATATCTGATTGTGGATTGCCAAGTCTATCTTTACCATCTATTGATCCACTTATTCCGTCCCATATATTGGCAATAGGGTTGAATTGGTTAAGTTGGTCTATAGAATACATTGTCCAATCAAAAACACTTCCAGAATAATCACCTCCGTAATTTCTCAATCCTATGGAAATTTGTTCAGAACCAGACAAGGGAACGTTATTTCTATTTTTTTGTTTTTTAGGTGGGTCTTCTTCCCCCAAGCCCATATAAAACGATTGAGAGCCAAATCCTGCTTGCCAATTCTGACTTGTATTATAATCAGGAATCATCCCGTCTGGATCGACAAACCTAATTGGATTATTGAAGCAATAATTATAAGGAGAATATCTCCGCATCTTCTCCGCCAATGGATCCACTACATTCCACCTGCCAATCTCCGGATCGTAGAACCTTGCGCCGTAATCATACTGCCCCAGCCCCTCTTGCAACTCCTTGCCATTGTAAAGGTATTTATTTGTTCCACCAGTGGCAACTTTTCTCAGGCCAAATGCATAATAATCATCGCGCTGCAGCACCTCCAACTGGCCATTATTCGGGTTTTTATAGAAAGTGGCCCGCACATTGCCCAGATGGTCGCCCAGGTTATACTCGTAACTGTAACTGCCATTGCTGTTCCTTGCAATCCCTTCTTCGGTCTGGATAAAGTCTATGCTGCCATTGGTATACTGGATGCCATCCACATAATCAGTTACCGTGCCCCCATTCTCTTTTTTCAGTTTTTCACCCGCTGCACTGTGTGTATAACTCAGATTCTGCCCCCCGCTTACCGATTGTGGCAGGTTGAGGAAATTGTAATTTAAGGTAATATCCTTCCCGATGTCACTTGTCAGGTTACCGTTGGCATCATAGCCATAACTGCTATTGGTAAAACCGCCGATCGTTTTAAGCCTGTTACCTTCATAAACCGTATAATTATTCGTGCCAAAATTATCACGCGTTAAACTGCGGATATTGCCCATTACATCATAAGCAATGGCCTCGCCCAAGTCGCTGCCCGCAACCGCGTTAGTCAGTCTGTTTAGCTTATCGTAGGTATAACTGAAAGCATTTGATGCACCATTGGTATAACTCTGACCGGAAATATTGCCATTGAACTGTGGCAAAGTGCTATCGTTGTACTTTAGCTCCATACTGAACTGATCGGATGTGCTGTTCTTCATCCAGCCACGTTCGTTGTAAGCAAAGGTGGTCGCTTGGGTATCGTTGTGCAGGTTCTTTTTATGTAACTGACCGATCTCGTTATATTCCAGGTGGTTCAGGGCTACCTCCCCCTGTTTGTTAATTTCTTCGAAAGTAGCCAGTTTACGGCCCATGTGGTCGTACTCGTAACGGTTGGCAATTATGGTTTCTACCGTGCCTATCCTGTGGGTACGTTTGCTTGCTTCCAGGCTGCCATCAAAATTCCATTTATTGTCTACCACATCCGTACCGTTCAGGTGGTTGGTACTTTTGCTCTGTACCAACAGGCCATCCAGGTCGTAATAATTTACAGTAAACAGCATCGTTCCGCTGCCCAGGTTCTTCACCTTTGTTCCTGTCAGCAGGCCTTTCGTGCGTGCTGCAGCTGCCTGTTCACCCGAAGGCGGACCAAAGCTATTGTCCGCAAAACCGTAGTCATCGTAATAATTTACCGCCAGTACATCTCCACCGTTCTGCGGAAAGGACTTTGAATCATAATCCGCACCGTTGCGGGTCTCCCATAGCGATATGGAAACATCACCGCCAGCAATCTGCTGTGCCTGGTTGTCCAGTCCGGTCTGAAGGGCATCCTTCGCTCCACGCTGGGGAACCGATCCATTGTCGGCAGTAGTGCCCGCCTGTGCGTAAAGCCCAGTGGACACAATCCTCCCGAAGGCATCGTATTTATTATATAACCATTCCTGCGGGCTTTTACCACGCTGGACGGCATCCTGGCTCATCACCACCTGATCCAGCTTATTGTACACCATAAACTCCCAGCCCTTGCCCGGGATCTTTTTCTCCACAAGCCTTTTGTACCCATCGTAACGGTTACCATAGATAAACTGATCGAAAACAGCTTGCGTTTCATCAAAACTGCTGATCGCCACAGACAGCCTGTCTGTATGCTCGTTTACCGCAGGTGGGAGTACATAACGCAAGTTACCAAAATCATCATATACATAATAGGTGGATAGGCTTTTGGCATTGCTCTCCCATACCCGTTTGAGTACCACACGTCCTTCAAAATCCTTGAACTCCTCTGTGATGCCGGCTTTTAGGTCAGCGGGCACCCAGTTTTCGTCCCGGCCGGTGGTCTTATACAGTTTACCGGGAAGATAAGCTTCGGCAGATGCACCATTGCCAGCACTGTTAACGGTCCAAAACTTAACTTCATCCAGCGCATTTGTTCCATATTCGGTTTTTAGGGTATGCCCCCCGCTGATCTGCCAGGGTTCGCCCGGTGCCCCCCGCTGCTGTACCCGGCTCAAAGGCGAAGCCTCGAGCTGTGTCTCGGCAAAGGGATAATCCGTAGCTTTTACACCTGCTGCCTGTGGTAAATGGAAAAAGTCAAACTGATCACCGATTGCCGCATCACGGAACGCGCCCGTGGTCCCGGTCTGTGCCGCATAAGGCAGGTATTTTTTAGTTTCACGGCCAAAGGCATCATAGGCAATGGGCTGCACGACATCCTTAAAACCGGGGCTACCCTGGACCTGAACGGCCTGCAAAGGCCTGCCCAGTCCGTCAAAATACTGTATGGCCTGGTTCTCCTGGCATACATTGCGGCTGTCACCCAGAGTCGCATCCGTGACTCCGCGTTGTCTAAAGGTACGGGTAAGGATAAAGTTCTGGTTGGCACTTGGCGTTGAGGACAGGGGCACACAGTTAATATAGCTTATCCCTGTAGTGAAAATCCGCAGCGTACTACCTGCAGGTACGTAAAAACCATCGGTCAGGGTCACGCTCGAGGGTGCGCTGATCTCGCTTTCGCCGTTATAAACCGATACAACTTTCTGGGCATAAGAGCGGCTGCACAGCAACAAAAGCACCGCAACATAAATATATTTCAATTGTTGTTTCATGGGGACGTTAATTTTTATAATGGTGATCTGTTTGTTTTAAAATATTCCCATTCTGTTCTTTAACTGCTTTCAAACGCTGAAAGGCATCGTACCCGTAATAGTGCCATATAATTTACAATTGATGGAACAGTTAATTTCATAGTAGAGTGAGCCAACAGCTATGAGCAATAAGTAAGTTAAATACTGATATTATTGAATACTTAAACTATTGTCTGTACTACTCGGGCTTATTACAACAGAGCTAAAACCGCCCCCAACTCCTGTAACCGGAGGTCTGGAGCCCAATCGGAACGCACGCACTGCGAAGCTGCCCGGGGCCGGTGCAATATTTATCGAATAGGTTCCTTCTGGAATCTGAACGGCTATCGTACCTGAGCTTGGGAAATTATATGTGGTACTACTTCCGGTCTGATCACTAAACACTGCTTTAAACCCAGCGATGCCCGTCGAATTGGTCAGCGGAAAACTTACCGGTGGAGGTGGGACCGTGCAAGTACCATAAGCATTGGCATAGTTTTGGCCGTTGGCGTTTATATCCATTATTACCTGGGTCTGTAGATCCAGTCCGGGCATCGAAATATACTTGCCATCAGGAACTGTATATACGGACAGTGAACCTATGTAACCCGGTCCGCATTCACGCCTAAACGTTGCTGATGTCCTACGGTTATAAGTATAGCCCGGCTGTTGACCAAAAGCGGATTGATTGGTAAAATTATAAGCATAATTTTTAACGATATTTCCGTCTTTGTCTTTAATACCCGTTAATCGCTGATAACTGTCATAAAAAAAAGAAGTGAGCTGACCTTTAACGTCAAATGAACTGGTGACACCAATTAAAGGGTCAAAAGTATTACTGCTCACCTGGGCATTAACAGGGCAAAAGCATAGGTCATCAATCTGCGTATTTTTGGAAATAGTATACGACTGATCTGTAACAGCAACAATAGCACTGTTATAAACCCAGGCGGAACCTGATTTCTCCCACCAGGAAAGCGTATAACTGCCATTGTCCAGGCCGGTTAGGGTTTTACTGAAAGTTCCCGTTCGGCTATAATGCCCCGTTTTACTATCCCCGGCTGTACTATTGCCATTCCCGGATTCAAAGTTGTCAAAATACACATTTTTGATGGCGGCATTTCTTATTTCTGCAACAGGATAAGCGTTATTATATCCCCAGACATAGGATATATTGCTTCCGTTTGCTAAATGTTGCTGCGTAATGTTACCTGAAGCATAGCTGTCATAAACTATTTTTTTCCCATAATTTAAATCTTTAGCTATAGAAGAGGCCGTAATCATCGCAGGCGTGAAAGGTCCACCCAAAGATTTCCAATAATATACGGTATCGGGCATGGGAATGTTTGACTTATAAGAAGTAAGTACCGCATGTACAGTTCTCAGATTGCTTCCGTCTGCCTTGGCCTTTTGTGCATAAGTTTCTATTACAGGTGTGATAATATGACTGTTTTGCAGGTTCTGAATGCCGGCGGCCAAACCTGTGCCGGGTGTTCCTGTTATCGTATAATTTAAAGGATAGGTATAGCTGGAGATCAACTTTTCACCTGTACTGTTATAAAACACGCTTTTTGAAACCTCAAAGTTTTGAGGGTCGTATAAGAACGTTTTATACGTATATACATTTTTACTGGTATCGGGATCGTTATAAACATATTCATGGCTGCTGGAGAGTTTCTCCAGACCGGTCCGGATATTGTAGCTGAAAAACGGGCATGTTATCGGGCCTCCCCACGTGCCCGGCGAGTAGGCAAAAGGCTTTGTTCTGTAAAAAGCCTGAAAACCTACCTGATAAAGGGTAGTATCCCGTATCAGGGTATAATTATTTATCAGTCTATATTTTAAATTGTTGTCCTTATCGTACACATTTTTCTCAAGCAATTTCCCCCGCTGCCAGGAATAATCCTGCATATAATATTGAGGAGACAATGGAATGATATTTTGAACCGGTACAGTGGTAATCACCAGTTGTCCGTTAATATATTGATAAAATTTCCCCGGGCTTACTCCAAATGCATCTGCAACGTATTTGAATTTATATACGTTTTTCCCACTTTTTCCCAAAGAATCTAAATATTCTGTTACATAATTGTAAGAGACGGGAGATCCATCCAATGAAGTAGGTGGAATTGTAGCATTAGAACTATATATATATACACTATTTAAATAGGCACTGCCGGCATTATTGGTCTCGCTATAGTTAGTGATGTAATTTCCCTGAACAGGTGAACAGGTAGCGCAGGCCGGCATAGTAAAATTAGGTATGCCAAAGCCATTTTCGTTCAGCCCGTATTTGTACCTTTTTGTAAAGGCTACATGATTGTCACGGTCAAAGCTGGTGATTTGCCTGATCCTTAAACCGCCTGCCAATTTTGTAAGCGCATCAGGTCCCTGATATTGGTTATTTTCATAGGTAAACTCGGTGAATCCTCCTGTCGGATAATAAATACGGGTCAACATATTTGCCCTGGAATAATTAGGGTCCGGGTAACGGTCGGCTGAGCCAATCGTATCCGGAGACAACACAACAGACTGGCCAGTATTGCTGGGAAGACCGGTAAAACGCTGACGGGATACACCCATTTTTGGAATCAGGTCTGCATTTGAACGGCCGTTGTAATATCCCCAATAATCCCTGCTTCTGGAACTATATCCAGGTAATCCGGCAAAAGTGTTATATGCGAACCGATAGGCTTCAACTTTATTAGTTAATGCGTCCTGGAACTGTACAGAATCTAACCGCATCCTCTTTGAGACTCCCTCACTTCCTGCCCCTGCTTCAAAATAATTATAATAAAACTGAACATTTTTCAAAGGCTGGTATGAACGCGCCGAGGGGTCATATCTTAAGATACGGATTTTATTGAGTGTCCTTAAGTGGGCGAAATCCTGCCTTGCCACCATGGAAGTATCGAAAAGGATCTTGCCATTCTTAAAATCTATTTCTTTTAAAGTCTGTTCCTGGCCAGCATAGTCATTTGCAGCTCTTGCGGGTGTTTTTGTATACCAAAGGGCCGGTTGTCCAGTTCCGTTATCCCTATACCCTTCGCTGGTAGTTACCTGATCCGTATAATCAAAAAAGGTGCTGTACTGATGCGATGTATATTGAAACTTTATGGTGTCGGTTTTATCTGCAGATATCATTTCCATCAGCATCCAGGCGCTAGTGGGCCGCGCCGGAAGCCCCCCACGCAATGTCATGGAGGTATTTTCATAACAGGTTATATTCGAAGAAGATGTGCCGAACCTGTATAAAACACCATTTGCATCAATAATATCAAATTTATTAGAGGCTATGCTGGGAATGATTTTGACAGCATCGGATGGCATGGTGGTAGTGGTAGTTTTATCCTTGTTAAAAAAGAAACTGCCGTTTGAACCATTCAGAGAATAGGAAAACCCATCTGGCTGACCATCATTATTAGAATTTATCCAACTATTCCAGTCCTGCATAGTTTGGCTATCAAAATAGAGTGTATCAAACTTTGTGAAAGGGATGACGGTATTGCTAAGATAACCACCGTTCGGCAATTCATCAGGTGACCCCACAACTGTTCTCCTAAGTACCCCTCCGGTTTCCAAAGCCCATCCCAACCCTACCCAAGTCGCAACATCGGTTACCTTGATACCAGAGGGATGATATTTTAACTGAATAGGCAATTCCAATTTATTGGTTTTAATGGTATAAATAGGAATGGAGATATTGGTTAACCCATTAAACATCGTTACTTCGTATGTTCCGAACTTGCCGAGGGTCGCCGTCTGTGGCGAGCCCGGCATTACCGGCTGTACAGCTGGTACGGCAGAAGGATCCGGAGCAAGAGTCTGTGCATTGATCTTTAAGACATTTAACAAAATGAATGCTATGGTTATGATCAGGTTTTTCATTATAAAGATTGGAATAGGTTTAAATTTAAATCTCGATTATACAGTCAATAGGCTTAATTTTGGCCAGCATTTTTTTATCCTTATTAGCTAAAAATGTTTTTCTAAAATAAAGGCCCCGTTCAAAAAACTCCCTGCAAACTGCATAGCAAAATTGCCAACTGACTGAAGATAATACACCAGTAAAAAACACCCAAATCCGTTTGACCAATGATCAGAATCGAGTGACGAACTAAGCTTTTTGAGTGATGACTTTCTCCTGCAACATAAATCAAGCGTCAAAAACCACTACTCATCTGCATGTCTGCATTCTCAATGAATGCGCTTGCTATAAGAAATGCTTTAAACAATAGTTCCGCAGATTCAAACTAAAGCACCTGCACTATTGCACAGTTATGGCAAGAAGGGATTTTTGCGTTCGATAAGACCATATTAAACCTAGTACGAATGGAGGATTAACCTGCATCATCAGATCGGTTACTTGAGAAACGGATGCCACCTGGCAACAGACCATTTCAAAAGAGCCTATACCGCTTATGGCACCGTATTTTTACAACGGCGTTAATTTGAGCATCAAAGGCCAAGGGGTATACAGCTGTAAATACTTATTCTTCACATCATTTCTATGTTTTTTTTCTATTTTTACACAAATAATGTTTATGAATAATTCCGCTCTCAACCCTTTTAAAAAACCTACATCCGGATTTTTAAAAACCGCACTGATCTTGATTATGCTGGTCTTTATCTGCCTGCAATCCTGTAAAAAGGAAAAAGAAAAGATCACCCCCACCGGCCTTATCACAGGCACGGTCTTAAGCAAGAACGGACTGCCGCTTTCTGGCGTAAAAATTTCCCTGGACAACGAAAAGCGAACTTACGTGTTCAGCGACGGTGAGGGGAAATATACTTTTGACCGCATTCCAGTTGGCGATTACAGCATACTGGCAGCCAAGGAAAAATACCTTTCGGAAAGTAAAAGGACTACTGTGACCCAGGATGGTACCACAAAGCTGGACTTTCACCTGGAAGTTGGTGAAGCAACACTGGAAATCGAAAAGGAGAGTTATCAGCTACCTTATACCAAGACCTCAGATCTCATTAACATAAAGTCCAATACCGCGTGGATGATAACGCTTTCTGCCGATTGGCTAAGCGTTGACAACCCGATAGGAGTGGGCGACAAGGGCATCTATGTTGTTGCAGAAGAGAACCAGGGGGATACAGTGAGGACCGCGACCCTGACACTAACAGCAGGTATGGCGGTCCAGGTTATCACGATCATCCAGTACCCTAAAATCAAGCTATTAAGTGTATCGATGACCCATCCCATTACCGATACGGTTATCTTGACCTTCAGTGCACCAGTAAATGAAGTGCAGATCACCTCCAAATATGATCTTTGTTTAAGCGACCTCGCCTACAACAGAACGCCTATGAGCAAAGAAGTACGCTTCAAATACAGCTGTGGCAGATTAGGCCAGTCCTACCCTTTCCAGGTTACCTTTAAGGATAAGATAACGAGCTATACCGAAAACTTTAATGTGGATTTTTTCTCTAAACGGATTGTCTATCCTGCGGTCTGGAGCCAGAGCACGCCGACATACTTTGTGAGCGATGATAATAAAACAGTCTGGTTTTCTGTTTTTGATACGCAGATGGTCCAAAAAATTGACATGGAAACTTTTACCGTCATTAAAAATTACCCCGTCGATTTCAAGGTCAGAAAACTGGTCTATAACCCTTACAACAAACTGATTTACCTATTGACGAATACTCCGGACATATATGTGATGGATCCCAATAACGGTTCAATCGTGAAACATATTAAATTAGAAGTGCTTGACGGGGACAATAACAGCTACCCGACCATATATCCGCAGGCCCTTGCTTTCACCAGTTCCGGCATCGGAGCGATGGTCTGCGGGGCGAGGGTTAGCAGTGCCACCAGCTGGAAAATGATAGACAGCCGAAAAAACGACCTGGTCTATTACCATAAGCAAAAGGATAAAAACTTTGAATATGGAAAGATAGAAGTCAATTATGACCGGACCAAACTGATTATCAAAGCTTATTTCAGCAATATCACTTTCAGCATAGACCCTGTCCAGGACGTGATCAAGGATATAACCATTCCGGTACACGGTGCCCTTGGCGGAGTGGTTCCGAACAAAAAGAACGATAACCTCTATATGATCCAGACCTATGAGCAGTATATACACAACCCGGTAAACAACTACCTCAGCAAGATAACCTATCTGGCACATGGCAATGCGGGCGATTTTAGTTACAGAAACGGAGAAGAGGAGATTATCTATGCCTTTGATACCGACAACTGGCTGCAGATACTGGATTATAAGAACGGCAAAACGCGGCTTACTTTCCCAACAATAAATGAGCTTTATTATGGTAAACCAATATCTACCACTGACGGCAAGTATTTAGTTAATTTTGGCAACTTTACCTTGTTCAGGTTTGATACGGAACTGTTCACAGTAAAAGGCCAGATTAATAAAACCGCAATCAAGACCGCTTTTGTTAGATAAGGCCTGGATACAAACCTGTCATAAAAAAGCCCTTAAATTTAATTTAAGGGCTTTACAATAATGGGTGGAGAATATCGGATTTGAAATTTCCTCAATTGCGTTCCTTAAACGCTGTTTTTGATACTTTAGAAGCGGTTTTTTATTCGTCATTTTGGGTAATTTGGCTGAGTTTTGGCTGAGTTTTCAATCAATTATCTAAAATAAAGTTAAACAAAAAACATCGTTCAAACCACTTTTAAGCCATATTATATATCTATAAAGTGATGAATGCATTATTATCCACAAATAAAAACCAATAAAAAACGTGAATTTCGCCAGAATTTGCTCGTTTTTACACCCTTTTTCCAACTAAATAAACAATCTATTTTACTGAGATATTCAAGTTTACTGGCTGAGTTTAATTTTCTTCTTTGGATAAAATACTTGTACAGATGTATGTGCAATATTTTCTCAAAATCTACTTAATGAATTAAGCTATCGACATACTTAATTGATGTTTATTGATATCAGATTGTAATATAAAGATGGTGACTATCAAACAACCTATATATCAAAAACAAATCAAGGCAAATTGTTGAATATGGGTATTTTTTTCTGATAGTTTTTTCTAAAAAAAGGGGGAGAATTTTTCAATTCTCCCCCCGAGTGGAGCCGAAGGGAGTCGAACCCTTGTCCAGTTGTGAGATAAATTATACCTTCT
>CAMLDJ010000053.1 GCA_946478755.1 uncultured Pedobacter sp.
TTCTGCAGCAGGCTGTCGATGGAACGGGCAAGGTTTACTACGTTCTTATAATAGACCTCCTGTCGTTTCGGCTGACCTTTAAACGGGGCTTTCAGCAACACTTCATTCATATAGGTCCACATGATCACCGAAGGATGATTAAAGTTCTGTCGCACCATCTCCACCTGCATTTCCTTGCTGTTGCGATAAAATTCTTCCGATTCAGTGATGGTGTTCACGATCGGCACCTCTACACAAGTCAGTAAGCCTAACCGGTCACAAGCTTCCAGAATTGCGGGGTCCTGGGGGTAATGAGCTACCCGAAGAAAGTTCGCTCCCATTTCTTTCAATAACCGAACATCTTTTACATGCAAGGCATCTGAAAGCGCATTACCCATCAACATATTGTCCTGGTGCCTGCTGGTACCCCAAAGCTTATAAGGCTTTCCATTGAGGAAAAATCCTTTGTCGGCCGTAAACTGATACCAGCGAAAACCCAGCGGATTGACGTACTCGTCAAGCACTTTCTTTGTTTTTTTATCGCGGATGGTAGATACCAGCCGGTACAGATAAGGATCTTCCGGCCTCCAGAGGTGCGGACTAGAAATCGGTTCAAGTTCGCATTTAATGGTGGTATTACCGGCTTTCAGCTTCAACCTTTCCTCTTTTCGCCCCACTTGTTTGCCCTCCCGGTCCACTAAAACATGCGTTACCGTGATTTCACTGCTATTGGGACGAAAATTAGCTATCTCTCCGCGGATCAGGACTTTTGCCGACTTTTCATTTACGTCAGGTGTGGAAATGTATAAGGACCTTGCGCCGCGATCATCTGCACGAAAATGTATCTGTTCATACACATTCAACATGACATCCCGATAAATACCTCCGAAGAAAGTAAAATCAGCAGTAAGTGTGGGAATATTCGGGTCGAACGAATTGTCCACCAGCACCACAAGGGAGACAGTAGTGCCCGTCGGGTCGAACTGTATATGATCGTTGAGGCGCACATTGAAGCCATTATAACCGCCAGTATGCTGCGCGGCTTTTTTCCCGTTCAGGAACACTGTTGCCACCTGGTTTGCGCCTTCGAAATGAAGATATACAACCTTCTGTGACCAGGAGCCCGGGATATAGACAATCTTCTTGTACCATGTTTTCCCCCGGTAATAACCAGGTTCGTCATCCATTACATCATGCGTATTGAAGCTGTGCGGTAACGAGATCTTTTCCCATTTTACTTTTTCGCCAGCTGCAGTGTCCCCTTTAAAGAAAAGCCAGTTTGAGTTAATCGTTTGGCTGATTTGCTGTGCTTTACTTTCAGGATGGCCAGCCGCTATTAAAAAAAATAATAATGTGGTTAACTGTAGAAATTTTTTAGGTAATAAATGCATGATTGTCTATTTGTTTTGCTGTAGCTGAATCATTTCTGTTGCAAAACGTTTTCCCAGTTCCGTAGCAGAGGCTGCATCGAAATGTGTTTTATCACCCTTGTGGACCAGTCCTTCTGAACTTGCAAGAGCAGTGTGTTTTACTTTCCCCGGTAGTAGTCTCAACTGATCATTCACCAAATGATAGGTATCGCGATAACGTCCGAGTTCGCCCGCAACAAAGGGTAAGTTTTTATCTTTGGCATTTTTGCGTAGGCGCTGAATAAGTGCTTCGAGCTTTTCAAGATAGCCCGCTGATTTTTCAGGCCTGCTGTTTGCCTCCCCTTGGTGCCAGATGATGCCTTTGATTACGCCACTTTCCATGGCCAGGCGCAATCGCGCAATTGCATCATCGTAAGGATATTTTTTAGTAACACGATCCATAGCGCCCGGCTCCCACGATTCTATGGCGGTGCCACCTACAGCACATGGGATCAGGCCAATCCGTACTGATGGATTAGCTTTTGCCATTTCAAGGCCAAAGCTAAGTCCCGGCCCTACTCCAGCTCTGGCCGGCTTATCGAAATGTAGCGGATGCGAAGCCACTACCCACTTACCTTCTTTGTTCAACATCAGCACGTTCGGTTGTGAACGATTTCTGTATTCCGATGTCAGCACTCCCCTTCCGGCCATATTGGATTGTCCGACCAGCAGGTAAAGGTGAAAATTCGGGTCGGGTTTTTCTGGCTTTGAAAAAGAAGCAAGCGTGAGTGTGATGAATAATAGCAGCAGATTTCTGCTAGCGGCTCTAAGTAAATTCATTTGGTTTATTTTAATAATCATATAGTATAAAGCTAACCTGTAGATAGTCCTGGGAAATCAGCAGCCCTGCCCGTTCAAAAGCGCCGGCTGATCAGTGTTAAGGTTCGGGTTGGCCATTAAGCAGCCAAGTCAAATTAAATTTCTGAAATTCGATGGACCAGTGGCTATTGAATGTGCCGGTAGGGGTTTCCTTTTGCTCCACCAGGGCGCCAATCGCAAAGTCGGCGGTCTTAGTCATGCTTGAATAGCCACCTTTTCCCTGTGCAGCTGCCTCTTCAGGGGTTATTGTATTGTGCAGCCGCCTGCTCGCATACCAGGTTTGTCCTTCATTATAACTAATCCGGGCCATCATGTTATAACGGGTAAGCTCGCTTGCCGAATTTAGGAAAATGATGCGTGAGCGGTCGCCCGCATATCGCAGTATTGAACCTTCACAGCGGGGATCAGGCAATGCGGAAGCCGGAGTAAAAGCCGAAAATCCGTTTTCAATTGTTCCCGTAGAAATATGCCTTCTTTTGGCTTCCTCCCATGGAGTTCCGCCAGGGCGATCATTACGCATAAGCGTTCCATCCGCGCGTTCTACGATTGTACCTTCGTCTGTTCCTGCAGGGATGATCTGGTACTGCCAGGTTACTCCATGATCGTCGCTGTAAATATTTCGCCTTCTGGCAGGAATAATCAGGCGCCCTGGATTGGGGCCTCCGGTAGTTTGGATGCCGACACCAGGCCCAATTGCATCATAGGACATTGTTGGAGGCAGTAGGGTGCTTGTTTTATCGACAGGAGTTGCCCATGTGGCACCATTGTTATCACTCCATGTCACTCTCACGCGCCTTTGGCCCCAGGTGTCGATTGGATCGGTATCGCCGGTGCCATTTTCGCTAAGACTAGCATCGTTCCAGGTCATGAAAAGCCATACCCGACCGGTATCCCAATCCACAACTGACGTGGGGTGGCCCCAGGTACCAAGGGTAGAACCGGCTATGGTTTGGAGTGCCAGCCATGTTGCTCCGTTGTCCGAAGATCTTCTGCAGACTACGTTGATGTTCCCAAAGTCGTTGTCAGTATCTGCCCTCCCTTCGCAAAAGGCGATGAGCGTACCATTGGTTGTCCGTACGATAGAAGGAATGCGGTAAGCATGGTAGCCTCCGGTTCCCCCATCGAATAGCTTAATACTGGTATGCACGGCAGATGCCGTCACCATCAAATTTTCATTTTTCCCATTCCTTCCGTCAATATCGAAATTTTCCGGCATGTCAGTTGCCTGACGGCATGAAGACATCGAAGTGAGGGTTAAAATAAACCCAATAATGGCCATCGCCAGACGTGTTAAATTCAAATTCTTTTTCATAAGTATATAATTTGTTTTTTATCGGTGATGAAGCTATCATGAGTTTTAATCATTGCTGTTTGCGAGTGTAAACTCATGATGGTTTCATAAAATATTTGATTAGAAGGGTACGACATTGCGCGCTTGCTTTGAAGCACAAGAATTGCCGGTTGCATGTTGGCTGCAACCGGAATGCAGCATGAACATAAGGGTTAGGGAACTACAACCTCAATTTCCCGAACAACACTAACCTGACCTTCGTAATTTGCATTAGACGCTATAAAGGCAACCTTGTAGACGCCAGGAATAGTATAATTAAATAAATAGCTGCTCAGATGAGGATTTATAGAATTTTTGATGGCTATAGGCCGATCCGGTCCCAAATCGGTCTTATCAACCTTAAATCCTTTACTTATGGCCCAGGACTCCGTTTGAATCTCCTTGTTGATGTGGTTGCCGTTGAAGCGGATGGCACCTGAGCTTTCAATAACTGCCCCTCTACTCGGATCAACTATTGCTCCGTCATTGATCAAGTTCCAATCCGCTGTGGTCAGTGTGGCAAGTGCGGTAGTGCCTAAATCCGTTTGCGATTGCATTGAAAAAGCACGTATGCGCCAGGTAGAGTTCAGTCCGTTTGCCGTTTGCGGTTTACAGATGTATCGAAAAGCAAAGTAAAGCGGCTTTCCATCCACAAGAAGATCCCCGATGTCTTTCGTTCCCGATGGCAGGGATGCAGATGCGTCTCTTGTGTTAAGTGCATAACGGCTGGTAATATCCGTCCAGGTAGCCGCGTGAATATTTGCGATGTCATAAGTTCCGTTAAAATCTGTGGAAGCCATAACCGCTAGCTGGTTATCCTGAGTTCCATTGTTCAACGTTGTTGAGAATGACGAAAGCAGCGATTTTACGTCCAGGATACGTCCTTCCCGATAGGCATAATCGTTGCCAAGTATGCCGGGGTAAAAGGAAACGACCGCAGCATCGCCGGAAAAGCTAAAGTTGACTTGTTTAACTTCGTTCCCTAAGCTGTCAACCGCAGATGTAATCTCGTACCCGGTCACGTTAAAATCTGGTTCGCTAACTGCCGCCTCTTTATCACAGGAAGCGAAGAGTCCAAGGCACAAAATGAGTATGATATATTTAAGTCTCATAATAACTGGTTTTAAGGAATAAATTACCATCCTAAGTTCTGAACGAGGGCGCGGTTGAGCGACATCTCGTTACTTGGAATGGGAAATAAATAATTTTTTTCTGAAACATTAAGGCCGGCCCGGGATTCAAATTTGTAGCCTGATACCGCTATCTGGTTAATTTCAGTACCTGCTGCACGCATCTCTTCAATAAATTGCTGCCAGCGGATCAGGTCGCCTTTTCGCAGACCTTCGAAACACAGCTCGCGACTGCGCTCATCATGCAGGAAAGCGCGAAAGTTTTCTTTTGAACTGCGGTCGCCGGCTGGGACATCTGCAGAGCCGGGAGCAGTGACTGTGGCAGTTGCAATAGCCCCTGTTCCACTACCTGTAATGGTAACGGTTGGTGCCGATGTATAAAAAGCGCCCCGGTTCGTTAAGGTTATCGCAGTAATCCGGCCACTCACCACAGTTGCACGTGCGGTTGCGCCACTGCCACCTCCACCTGTAATAGTGATGGTTGGGAGATTGGTCGTGGAGTATCCGCTGCCGGCATTTGCAACAGTTATCCCACTTAAATTTTCTCCGTGAACAATTTTACCAAAACCTCGTCGTCTTACCAGATTGACTGCATTCACGGCCTCAGGCGAGGGACTTGCTGTCAGTTCATTATCCGCTTCTGCGAACATCAGCAGGACATCAGCATAGCGCAAAATCGGATAATTAATCGGCGTAAAGCTGGTGCTTTTTGGTAAGAGCACTTCATACATCCGGCGGTATTTACCGCAGCTTCGCTGCCAGGTATTACTTTCTGCCCAGTATTGCTTTTCTGCGTTGTTGGTTCCCCCGTAAATATAGGGAGCGATATTCCAGTCGCGACGGTCGTCCAGTGCCTGATATCTGTTATAAAACCGAGGCGTTGCATTGATACGTCCAAGACTGTATCCAGTATCAACGTTCGTGCAGCGGATGCCATTCCTGGAGCCCAGGCGACCACTTTCCGTGTACGCATCAGAACGATTTCCCCAGAATTCAACTTCAAACAGACTTTCTTTAATATCGTATTTGTCTGATGCAAGATTGATGAAGACCTGGTTATAGGAATCATTAAGCGCATGCGCGGCCTCTGTATCGTCAATTACTTTTTTTGCCCATTCGCGGGCGTCGGTATATTTCGATTTGTCATTTAAAGGATAGCCCGCCATATGAAGACAAACCCGTGCCAATATTCCGCGTACCGCCGATTTGTTTGCGCGTCCGCCAAAGCCCACCGTCCTGATCGGCAATACCAATGTTTCTGCTTCTTTAAGATCGGTCAGGATCTGATTGTAAACTTCACTAAGCGGGCCGCGTGCACGTTGTGTGTCTCCCGCTGATTTCGTCGTTTCAAGGATCAGAGGTACATCGCCCCACATCTGGGCAAGCAGAAAGTAATAATAGCTGCGTAGAAAAAGTGCTTCTCCTTTAATTACCCCCCTTTTTGTTTCATCCATCACCGGACGATTGATATTTTCCAGGAGTAGATTTGCCCGTCCGATACCGCTATATAGCGTCTTCCAGGTAGCCGCTACAGTGGCATTAGAACTGGAAAAGTTATACACCTGAACACCTGAAGTTACCCCGGCATGGCCATATACACCTTCATCGGTGATATCGAATTGATAGAACATATTGTCGCCGTAAAGGTCGCTGCTGCCAAGTGCATCGTATACGCCGGTAAGCGCATAATTCAGTTCTTTTTCAGAGTTATAGTAAGTTCCGGGAGCCAGAAAATCGCTCGGCTCAGTGTCAAGAAATTTTTTACAGGAGCCCAATATCAGCAGAGCGCTTGCCAGAAGATATATATAGAAAGATTTCATATCATTTATTTTTAAATTAAAAACCTGCTTTAACGCCAAAAATCAGCGTACGAGCCCTTGGATAAGCGGAGTAATCAAAGCCCTGGGTCAGCGCAGAGTGCCGTACTGACACCTCGGGATCCATACCCGAATAGTTGGTCCAGGTGTAAATATTTTGTGCTGAAACAGAAGCGGTTAAACTTTTTACACCGATTGATTTTAAGAATTTGACGGGTAGCGAATACGCCAGTGCAACTGTCTTAAGACGCAGAAATGATCCATCCTCCAGATAGTAATCTGAATAATAACCTTGCTGGCCAAACCCACCGGTGCGGAATATTTTGCTCTCCTGGTTGTCCATCGTCCACCGGTCGTTGTAAGAAGCGTACTGATTCAGGTTGGCCCGGTTACTGGCATTGCCTTCGAATATCGCCCGGTTGCCATTGTAGATCTGATTGCCGTACGACCATTGAAAGAATACATTCAGGTCAAAGCGCTTGTAATTGAAATTGTTATTAAAACCGCCAGAATGTTTGGGTAGTACCCGTCCGATCACAACTCTGTCATTGTCATCTACAACTCCGTCAAGATTAATATCCTTGTATCGGATATCACCGGGCTGCACGCGATATCTTGCCATTCCGTTAGTGGGCTCAGACAGCTTAAGTGTATACACACCGCTCTCAGATTTGTCGAAATCATCCAGCTGATATAGTCCATCATTTAAATAACCATAATACATTGCGGCCGGCCCATTCAGGGAAGCGATATAAAGAGGGACTGTATTGAAGCTGGTTTCCCAACCAATGATGCTCAGCAAATTATCCTGGTTTTCAGACAGGCCCAGCACCTTGTTCCGGTTAAAGCTGATGTTAAAATCACTGGTCCATGAAAATGAGCCTGACTTGACATTGACCGCGGTCAGCGTTAGTTCAAGGCCTTCATTACGCACTTCCCCGATATTTTTAAATACGGTAGTAAAACCTGTAGTCGTCGGGAGACTGGCATTCAGCAGCAGATCTGATGTGGTTTTGCGATACACGTCAGCATTGAATTGTATCCTGTCGTTCATAAACCCTAAATCCAAACCTACATCGAACTGAGTGGTACTCTCCCATTTGAGTTTTGAGTTGCCTAATGACGATTGAATAACTCCGGTTCCAGGGCTTCCGTTATTAAAAGAGTAGGAAGCGCCAAGTGGGCTGGTCAATGCCGGCAATGTAGCAAAATCGCTTACGCGATTGTTTCCTGTTACCCCGTAACTTGTTCGCAGCTTGGCCTGTGAAATAAACTTTAACGACTTCATAAACTTCTCTTCCTTTAACCGCCATGCAAAGGCTGCAGATGGAAAATAGGCCCATCGGTTCTCCGGAGAGAACTTTGATGAACCATCGGCACGAAAGCTAGCTGTGAGCAGGTACCTGGAACGGTAGCTATAGTTCACACGGCCCAGGAACGAACTCAATTTACTTTCTGAGGCCGATGAAGAAGTAGAGCCCGGAATTCCTTGCTCAAGACCAGCAATGCCAAGTGATTCGTTGGGTACATTTTGTGATAAAAACCCATAGCCTGATGTATTTCTGCCTTGCAGGGTAATACCGCCTAAAACCTCAAGGCGGTTGTTCTGGTCAATTTTTTGAGTCCAGGTCAGCGTATTTTCGTTTAGCCAATTGCTTCTCTCACTATAATTGACATTACCGTACTGGCCACGGGTGTTGTTGGGAAATAATGGAGTTCCGCGCGATGTAAGGGAATTATAGAAACTCGTATTCTTCCGGATGTAATTTTCAATTCCTCCACTGATCCGCAGTGTTAAGTGTGGTATAATGTCATAAGAGAGGAAAGCATTGGCAACCAGGTTATTTGAAATGGATTTTCTAATTTCATTTTGAGTCGACAAGATCGGATTGACCCTGTAATCCATAGTCTGATCAATGTCCTCGTCAATCAGTTCATCATCAATATCTTCAGTAGTGGCGCTTAAGGTTTTTACCGATACCGGGCGCGATCCCCAGACAGAATACAACAGATAACTGCTTGCGCCCGTTCCGGCATTTGCTGCTGAAGCGATCTGCCCATTGTTTCCGAAACTGCTGTAGTTTACATTGAGTCCAACTTTCATCTTTTTACTCAGGGTCTGATCCAGAACAAAACGTCCCTGATAACGATTTTGACCGGAATTGATCAGTACCCCTTCCTGGTCTGATACGGAACCGGAAACAGCATATTTCGTTTTGTCGCTACCGCCACGGATGGCAAGGTTATAAACCTGCATGGATGCTTTCCGAAACAATTGATCCTGCCATTTTATACCCGAAACCCCCTTATAATCCTCAAGCGTCAACCCATCTGTCAGGTAAGTATCGATTGCCATTTGTTCATCCCGTTCCAACTGATAACGTAGAAAATCATAGGGACTCATCGGTTCCATACGGTTGGTCACGTCCAGATAACCTAAAGATAGACCCGCGGTAATCGCCGGGGCACCAGCTTGCCCGCGTTTCGTCTCAATCACGACTACGCCGTTCGCGCCTCTTGCGCCATAGATTGCGGTAGCCGATGCATCCTTTAAGATGTTAATTGTCTTTATATCTTCAGGATTGATAGACATGTTCTCGGGGTCTTCCATAGGAAAACCATCAATAACATAAAGCGGTGAATTACTTTGCGACAACGAGTTTGCCCCCCGGATAACGATGTTGATTCCTTCGGATCCAGGCTGTCCGTCATTGGATGACACCTGAACTCCGGCAACCCTACCTGCCAGTGCCTGATCGAATGACAGAACCGGGGCCTTTTGCATGTCTGCTACACTTACCTGTGAAACAGACCCTGTTAAGTCTTTTTTTGCGACCGATCCATAACCAATAACAACAATTTCATCCAGCGCTGTATTTTCTTCCTGAAGCACCACATTGATTACCGTTTTGGTCTGCACCGGTATTTCCTGTTTTGCAAATCCGATAAAACTAAATACAAGAATTACATCGCCATCTGGTACGCTGATCTTATAATCTCCGGATTCGTTCGATAAAGAAGTGATCTTCGTATTTTTAACCGTAACCGTTGCGCCGGAAATCGGTTTTCCCCGGGCATCCCTAATCTTGCCGGATATGGAGACCTCCACTTTTTTAAACCCTGATCTTCCGGGTTTATTATCTCTGATCATCACCGTCTGGTCGTCACTGAACAGAATACTTACGGACTGACCAGCAAAACATTTATTCAGTGCCTCTTTCAACGGAATATTCGAAACGCTTAAGGTAATTGGCTTTATGTTTTCCAGAATTTGCACGTCACACATGAAATTATAGCCGGTCTGTACGGATAGCTCATCAAATATTTCCTTCAATGAAGCATTTCTCACATTCAAGTTGACATTTTGAGCATAAGTGGACGCCTGAACCTGGACAAGAGCTGCCATCAGGAAAATAAACGTAAGTTTCATTATATTCTTAATTTTTTGGAAACGGGGCGTTCCTTCCCCGCATTTTATTGCGGTAAAATTTTTATACATTTGGTTAGAGTTAATAGTTGATTGGTTTCTCGATTAATTGGTTACCTCAGTTTCAGCTCTATAAGCTAAACGGCCCGGAGTGCTGGTAACACTCCTGGCTTTTTTGATAACAAACTCTTGTATTATTTTTTTATAACGGTCACCCTCCTTCCTTCTATTTTAAAGGTAATCTTCCCGCTTAATTCCATTGTTTTGAGCAGTGTTTTTAAGCTTTTCTTACGTGAATAGTTTCCCAGAAAAGAAACATCATCCATATTCCCTTTAAATTCGATATCCACATCGTACCATCTGGATATCTTCTTCATAATACCGGAGATATTTTCACGATTGAACACAAAGAGCTCATTCTTCCAGTCTATTGCATCCTTAACATCTACCTGTTTAACCATAAATGATGATGATTCCAAGTCATTTAATGACATCTGTCCGGGTTTGAGCAAGGTCTGGTAATTCTTTGCGATCACTTTTACTGAACCTTCAAGCAGCGTTGTTTTAATGGTAGTGTCATCGCTGTATGCAGAAATGTTAAAGTGTGTACCCAAAACTTCTATCTGTTGTTTATCATCTACATTAACCCGAAAAGGTTTTCCTGACTTTTTAGCGACTTCAAAATAAGCTTCTCCCTTCAAAGTAACTTTTCGCTCCCTGCCGCTAAAATTTGCAGGGAATTCAAGTGACGATGCTGAATTTAAATATACCTTGGTCCCATCCTGAAGTACGACGTTATATCTGCCTCCCCTGGGAACACTTATTGTATTCCGTTCAGCCAGTTCTGAAGTAGGTTTATGATTTGATTTTGGCAATGACGTATAAACGAGTTCGCCATCTTTAGTTTTACTGACAATAACACCCTTTTGATCGGCGAACCGGCCATTTGACAAATTATTTAACGTAATCTCCGAGCCATCAGCCAAGGTTAAAGTCGCTTTTTTTCCAGCGGGCATCTGATCAGCGATATCGGCAGTAGGAGCTTGCGGATCAGATTTTGTCGACTGCTGGTGTACATAAAAACCTATAGCGATAGAAAAAAACAGAAAAATTGTGGCAGCAACCTGTAACCACTGCGTATAGCGGTCCCCTTTATGTCGCGGATGCCTTATGACATCTGAATAAATACGATCTGAATGACCTTCTGGCACATCCAGCATCTCCGTCTCCCGCAGTTCATCCCAGGTATGATCAATCAGTTGCGCTAAACTGCCTTGGTTAGCTGGCTCGTCCAGCAAGCCAATAAACTCCTTAACCTCCTCTTCAGTGAGTTGATCGTTGATATACTTAAGGTATAAATCTTTTAATAATGACTCGTTCATATCTGGTCCGGAAACTTAGGCTATAATAAGCTGTCCCTTTATATGTATAGATCCATGCTGAAGGGTGCTCGGAGTAGTGAAGCAATAAAAAAAATAAATATTTTGAATAAATGCTGTTCAAGCAATAAAGAGGCTTACCGGAAAATAATATTTAATTATTTTTTTCGCTAAGTATTTGCAGGAGGATCGCAAACATGGCGATATCATTATGTTTGATCACATAATTTCGCAAGAAACGTAATGCCTGTTGCATATGCGTCTTAACGGTTAATGGCGATAAGGATAAACGTTCGGCTGCCTGAGCATATTTTAGTCCTTCGTCTCTGCAAAGAAGATAGACTTTCCTTTGCTGCGGGGGTAATAATGAAATCCCTTCTTTGAGTATATTGTTGGAGTCATTCAGGAAGATCTCTTCCTCTGTCTCATTATGTTCCTCTTCCCAATTGCTGATTAAATGCTGATTTGCTTTGATCTCCATCTTATGTTTATGCAGCATTTTCAGGCAAGCATTTCTTGTCACTATTCGCAAATAAGCTTCCAAATCATTGATTTCAACAGGGTTTTTATGTTGCCAGATCTTCAGAAAAACATCGTGGAGTATTTCTTCGGCATAGGCATTTGATTTGATAATTTTTAAAGCACAGGTAAAAACCTGTTTACGGTGCAGATCAAATAAGATACGAAATGAGTTTTCGTTCCCTTGTGACAGCTCATATAACAGTTGCTGCTCATCATTAAGCCGGACTCCTTTAATCAAATTCATGTCCTGCATTTAAAATCAGAATATTGGTCTGTAAATAATTCCTATATCTTATACTAACTTATTGCAAGATAAAACTATTTTTAATATTAATCTATTTTAATAGATTTCTATTGCGGTTATAATAAAAGCAGTTAAGCTATCTATAGGCCAGCACCCTTCAGGCAAAATTAGCCATCATAGTTATGAAATTCGGTTATGGTTAAATAATATCCATCCAGATCTCTGACTGAAAATTCCTTTTTCGTGGAATTTGGGTTTAGGTGAATGTCTTCTTCAATGATGCAGGCCAGTTTTTGGGCATTTTTCCGTATATCATCTATGTTATCTGTTCTAAAGTAAAGGATGAGCCCATTTCCGGGAGAGATTTCGGGGCTGATCATAGTGGGATGCTGGTGTTCTCCCCATTTATGAAGGCAGATCAGCACTTCGTTATTTCCAGCTATCAGGATGTCAAATTTCTTTCCGCCATGCATGCTTCTGCAACCCAGCAGCGATTGATACCACCTGGAACTTGCTTCAACGTCTTTTACGGCGATAATAGGATCTACTTTCATCATCATATGATTTTTTGTTGCATTAACTAAGGGATTTTTTGGTTTTAAATGGGCTCAAATGGTGTTTTTAAATTCTTAACAGTAAATATCTGCTCATGAAGAATATAGAAAATTCAAACCGTCTTTCATAAGAAATCTAAGCTAAATCTCCTTCATTTGGCGCATTAGATGGCGCAGATTTTCGGGCAATTTCAAGAAGCTTTCTCTCACACTCATTAGTCTTCCATGCCAAAAACAATCTCAGAATAGGTAGCTGTTTCTTGTTCAGATTCCCATTCCGCAAAACTTAAACAAATAGTTTGAGCTTTGTCCTCAAAGTAAAAAGTGTCGAATGCCAATATCATTAGTCAAATCTAATTTCCACACATTTATCCGTATGATAAGGATATAATTCAACTATTCTATCATCTTCTAAATGCTTCTTGAGATGTGTATAGTTATGACTTAAAAACCGATTCACCTGAAATATTTGAGCCATTTTCATTTTTTCTCTTAGTTGCATCTCTCGGCTACCAAATACTATTTACGATTTATTTACAAAATTTACATTTTTATTTACAATCCAAATCATTCAGTCCGAAAAATATCAAGCTAGATTCGCTGAATCAATTTGAAAGGATATGAAATATATGAAAAAAGCCATCTATGCGCTGATCTTACTGCTGGTTGTGGTGAGCGGACTAGTATTTGCTAATCGTGAAATTAAAAATGAAACTAAGCCATCCGTAAAGCCGTTGTCTATTGCTTACAGGAAAGCCGGCCTGGATGACAGGAAAAAATGGGAGGCTTCTCCTGATGGTATAAAGTTCAAAGAATGGGAGGTTTCTCCTGAAGGTATAAAGGTGCATGCCAGTCATGATAAAATAAGGAAGTACATAAAGGCTTTCACCAATATGGAGGCCGTGGTAACCTCTCTTACTTTTCAGCGTGCAAACGGGAAATCATCAGGACCAAAATGGCTTATAGTCAGGATTAATGGTGAAGAATACATGATGCAATTTATTCCTAAGAATTTTCAGCAGTTAAATAGCCTGAAAGTTAACGACAAAATAATTGTAAGAAGCCACAGCGCAGGGTATTCGCCTAATCATCCATATTTGATTATATCGGGCGACTATATTGAGCGAAATAGTAAGGTACTTTTTAAACGTGACTTTAGCAAAAATAACCGTTGCTGAGAATTGGGGGCCTCGCGATTTAGCAATAATAGCAATTAAACCTGGCTCTAACGTCTCAAAAAACGCTAATAAGTGTTCAGAATCTCCCGTTTGAGCTACTGGAAACATACCGGAGTAATTATTTCGAGTAATTTTGCAGTTGATATATCGCTTGCAAATCTTCCAGAAAGTTCGACATTTCGCGCCTTCCCTACATTGATCATCCTTTAGACATAAAAATCTAAGGGATTTTTTGCATGTAATATTCACCATAATGGATGATTCATGTAGTATCGAAACACAGTTACTGCCATATTCAAATATACGCTATAATAGGATGCACAGATATTAATTTTCCTGGTTGCATCAGACCTTAAAGCTTTCGTATCCTGCTAAGCAGCACCTGTATTTCCTGCTGGGAAAACTCCTTTTCGAGTTTGGTTTTGAGCCATGTCCAATATGCGCTGTCAGCCGAATGGATCAGCACTTCGTAAACCAATAGCTCATCTTTTTTCGTTTTGCCCTGATCATCTTTCCAGATCCCGCTAACAGGACTGCGGGAATAAACCGTAAATCCGCCAAAGCGGCTTTTAAGCACTGCATTCAGTCTGGCGTACAGGTTTTCCGGAAAAGGTTCCCCTTTTCCGTTTACAATCGGAAGTAAGAGTTGTACCAAGGTGTCCTTCATCACTTCATTCTGCGCTTTTTCAATGAGGGCCACTGCTTTTGCCGGACTCAGCCTTTCTAACGGTGTAAAGACCTTGCCTGCCTGCTGGTTATAATTGCTAAAGAAGTTTTCCAGTTCACCGAGCGTGTCTTTAGGCAGATCTGTCAATTTGTTTACCGCTACATACTGCCTGGATACTTCTGCCACAGCTATTATCCGGTCATTGCGCATGCGCCGTCCGTCCTTTTCCTTCTGACTGGCCTTGATTGCCCCAATCACACGGCAGTCTACCGCACAGCCCGAAAAAGTCTCGATTTCAGAAATAATCATTACGTCCACCGGATCACCGTCACCTCCCGTGGTTCCCGGTATATAACCAAAATCATAAGGGAAGGAAAGTCCGGCAGGCATCACCTTTTTGAGCTTAAAGCAGTCCAGCAGCGGATCAAAGTCGTACTTCTGTCCTTTTCCTTTTGGTGTTTCAACAATTGCGGTAATGGTTTTCAAGAATATATTTTTTGAGTATAACCTGTTTTAAGAATAACCTGATAACAAGTCCCAACCCTCTCCTGTTTAAAACCGTATAAAATTTATTAAAAATTGCGCTCTATCGTAAACCTGAAAGCATTTTCCGGTAAATCTGTCCACGTGTATCATGCCTTTGTAGCTGAAGACCGAAAACGAAAGAGCAACAGTCAGTATCTGGGCGTGATTCCGAGTGCTTTAGATCATACTGTTATCAAGATCAAAGGTAATGGATAAACTAAGGTTGTCCTGTACTATAATTAAAAAAACTGCCCCCAATAAACATCAGGGACAGTATAAGCAATTTAATACCCCGGATTTTGTTTCAAATTAGGATTAACTGCGATCTGTTGGCTTGGGATAGGGTAAACCAGCGTTTTAGGGTCCGCATCAGCCGCTTTCTCCTGCCAGGCCAGTAAAAACTTACCAAAGCGGATCAAGTCCTGCCTTCTCCAACCTTCCCAATACAATTCACGCGCACGCTCGTCCAGTAAGGTGTCCAGCGTTAAAGAAAGTAAAGCGGGAACCCCGCGCTTGTCCCTGATGTCGTTTACCAATGTCAAGGCTTCTCCCGCCGTGCCGTTACCACCTCTAAGTATTGCTTCAGCTTCCATTAATAACACATCCGAATAGCGGTAAACCACCCAGTCGTTATTTCTTTGCCCGGTCACTCCAAAATCAAAGGCATACTTCAAAGGTCGGATACCCGCAGTTTCCAGCGTTGCACCAGAAGTACGTATCGTCACTTCCCTGGTAAAGACCAATGGTGTATTAGGAGGATTCCGTGCCATAAGAGGTTGATTGGTGCTCCAGTTATACTGCTGCCCGGCAAAGAAACCGACATTCTGACGATGGAACCCTTTTTTCTTGTTTGAAGTGGTATCAGAAGCATAATCATAATAAATGCCTCTGCGCTCGTCTGTTTCTGTAAACTTATCGTAGTAATCTGATAAAGTACACCAGCCATTCCAGCCGCCGGGATTCATGTTATAATGAGCAATGGTATTCCATGTTCTGTCTACGCCACCCCCTCTTTCTCCGTTTTTGTTATAAAGTGTAAAAATATTTTCCGTCGACTTCACATCATTATCCGGAGCAAAATTATCGAAATACCTGCCCGATGCCGACACACTATAACTACCTGTTGTGGCAATTTCTTTAGCAAGGCTAATCACTTTATCCATATCTTCTTTTGCAAAGGTGGGCGACTGCCGGTTTAGAAATGAACCTTTATTCAGATAAATTTTCATGAGCAGCACCTTCGCTGCATTTCGATTGGCTTCATAGGCCCTGGCAGGTCCGTTTAAAGGCAAACTGACCAATATTTCATTCAATTCCTTTACCATGTAATCAATTGCCGCCTGTGGCTGCAGCACCTCAGGAGCTACCCGGAAATCTTCAACAGAAGCACCTTCCCGAATGGGTGCCACACCATACAGATCCAATAAATCGAACATGGCCAGGGCCCGTATAAACCGTGCCTCTGCCGCCTGTTGTGCACTGGGCTGATACCTCAGCACGTTGCCCGCATTATATATTGCCGTACCCAAACTGACAAACGTATTGTTCATGTAACCATTATCAGCATTCCAGGTATGCAGGTGGATGGCACGATGCATACCGTTATCATCCCAGTCACCACCCCTTGTAGGTGCCATTGCTGCGTCGGTCGACACCTCCTGCATAACCCAGCGCTGTTCCTGCTGATAGGGTGTATTCAAAGAGGTATAGGCTGTGGTCAGCAGGGCTCCCGGTTCAACATTTGATGAGCCACCTTCCTGGAGCTCACCCTTAAACTCTTCCTTCAGCTTGGTACAAGAGAGCGTACTCGTAACGACTGAACCAATGATTGTTATGTATATTAAAGATCTTAATTTCATCTGCTTATTTTTTTAATATTATCGAACTGATCAGGTGACATATCCTGCGTACTATAATGAGAAATTGATGCCTAAAAGCACATTTCTAGACGGCGGGTAAGGTAAATACTCGATACCCAAAGAAGGAATACCATTTGTTGCACCATCCGTGTTAACTTCAGGATCGAATCCAGTGTAACTGGTGATGATAAAGAGGTTCTGTCCAGTGAGAGAAACGTTTAAATTTTTGAGTGCACCGCCAATATCACCAAACCGATAACTCAGCGTCAGGTTGGCTAGTTTCATATAATCGCCCTTTTCAAGAAACCGCGTTGAAGGTGCCGCCGAATTGGATGTCGACTCTTTAACGTTCTGACTAAAGAAAGCTGTGCCTATATTTCTTGAAGACAGATTGCTTAAACCCATGGTTGTGGCAGCTGTATTATTGAAAAGATAATGCCCCAGAGCACCATTCATATTAACAGCCAGCGAAACCTTTTTATACGAAACATTGCTGGAAACACCTAATAATGTAGTGGGATTGGGACTGCTCGAATAAAACTTATTGATGGCCGGGTCGTTTCCGGTGCTGCTGCTTCCATCGAGACCACGATACATGCTCCTGCCCGTTTGAGGATCGATCCCATCATGAACAGCCAGATACCAGACATTCAGCGGCTGACCATTTACCATTCTTTGCCCCAGTACACCTGAAAAGCCCTGGCCTCTCAGTGCACCTGTTTCATAGTAACCGACCAAACCACTCACACTATTTTTAAGAAAAGTAGCGTTACCGGTAAGGTCCCAGGTCCAGTTCGTATTTTTAACGATGGTACCAGTTAATGCTACTTCTATACCTTTATTTACAATCTCTCCATCCAGATTTACCCAGATGCGGCCCGAAGGTGCGGGCTGAGCAAGGGTTTGCTCAAATAAGGCATCCGTGGTCTTTTTGTTAAAATAATCAACCGATCCATAAATGCGATTGTCCATGATCGCAAAATCTACCCCAGCATTTATTGTAGTCGATGTTTCCCATTTCAGATCGGGATTGCCGTAATTTGCCTGACTGATGCTCTGATTGCTGAACACAAGTCGGTTCAAAGAAGCGCCTGACGGGAATTCCTGGTTACCGGTTTTACCCCAGCCTACCCTGACCTTCAGCTGATTGATCACCGTGTTAGACTTCAGGAAACCCTCTTCCGCAATATTCCATGCTAATGCCAAAGACGGGAAAACCGCATATTTGTTATTAGCACCAAATTTGGTTGAGCCATCTCTTCTTACTGTAGCCGTAAATAAATAACGATCAAGGTAATTAACACCACCTCTTACAAAAAGTGATTGCAACTGGTTGGTCGGATTTCTGTAAGATAAAACCTCCCTGGTATTAATCGGCGAATATTGCAGGTAGTCGAAATAATCAAGCCCTGCATAGCGGAAGCCTCCACCAAAAGCGATATTGTTGTTGTATTTGTAATCAAGATATTCGTAACCGGCCACGGCATTAACGTTCCAGTCTTCGCTCAGCTGCTTATTGTAAGAAAGCATATGGGTCATTTGCATATTCGTTTCTCCGTTATTTGAAATAAACGCCTGTTCGTTGTTTACCGCGGAAGGATCGATGAGGCCAGCCCTATACATACCTTCACGCATACCTGTTTGCCGCATCACACTGTAGATAAAACGATACTCCAGGTCGTCGGTAATTTTATAATATGGAGCTACGTTGATCACCGTTGTATTGGTTACCGCCTGATCTTTAAATGCTTCCAGGCTGGTTAGGGGGTTTCTCGTAGCTGCGCTTACAAAAGTTAAATTGCCGTTTTCATCCCATATAGGCCGTGTAGGATTCCACTGTAGCGCCTGGGAAATAATGTTACCCTCCGAACCTACAGTTGCATTAATGGGCGCATACTTGTTGTCCATTTGTGTGAGAAATAGAGAAAAGTCGAGCCCCAGTCTTTTATTTTCTAAGAATCGAAAATTACCGGTAAAGTTGGCCGTGTACTTTTTCAATTGTGAAGTTCGAATAATCCCATTTTGATTTAAGTAACCGCCGGACAAGCGATATTTTCCATGTTCTGTACCTCCAGAAACATCAGCATAATAATTCTGGGTGGCGGCATCCCTGGTGAGTGCCTTAAAGGCATCTACATCAGAGCCGAAATCTGCATTGGCAGCTTCATCAGGCGTATAATATTGTAATGCTTCCCGAAACCTTTCGGCATCCAACACATCGGGATATTCCCGCATGTTCGAGATTCCCGCTGACGCGCCGACAGATATTACCGGTGGACCGACCTTACCTTTTTTGGTGGTAATGATCACCACCCCATTGGCACCACGGGAACCATATATGGCTGTTGCAGACGCATCCTTTAAGATATCCATACTGGAAATATCTCCGGGATTTAAATAGCTCAGCGGATTACCCCTGTCTGAAGTGAATCCTCCACGCCCCTCGGGCAAAGGCGAATTACCGGACATAGGCACACCATCCAAAACAAATAACGGATTGTTACTCGCCCTGATAGAAGAGTTTCCTCGGATGCGTACTGTTGCCGCCCCGCCTGGCTGTCCGGTATTGTTGATGACCATTACTCCCGGAGTTTTTCCCTGTATCAACTGGTCCGGACTGGTCATGATGCCTTTGTTGAATTTTGCTGCGCTGATCGTGACCATCGATCCGGTCAGATCTTTTTTTCTGGCCGTACCGTAACCTATCACAACAACTTCGTTTAAGCCTTGATTTGTGCTTGGCATGAGCGAGATTTTTAAGTCAGTACCAACGATGGGAACGAGCTTAACTTCATAACCAATAAAAGATACTTCCAATGTTTGTGCATCGGCAGGAATGTTTAGGGAAAAAGCACCATTACTATTGGTGACGGTAGCAGCCGTACCTCCTTTAACTTTAATCGTTGCGCCAATCAAAGGCCCTTCAGTCTCATCGACGACCTTCCCTGTCAGGACCTTAGTCTGGGCACGGACGATTATGGATGCGAGCAGGAATGCAAGCATCAGTACACATTGTGCAAACAGTTTTCTTTTCATAAATTTTGGATTGATGGTTAATGGATTGTTTATACTCAGCGGCCAAATGAGGCAGCGTTAAATGTGAAAGTCAGGGAGCCGAACTGGGTATCTTTTGAAGTAAAAGGCCACAGATTTCTAGCGGCGAAATCGGGGAAACTCATAGGTTTATATTTAGGTTGATGATTACTTAAAAATCAACAAATGATTGATATCAGGCGATTCTTAGCGTCTCAATTTTATATCATAGCGTATCGTTTTTGACTTTTTATTCATTATTTTAGCTAAAATTGAAAGGCTTTTGAAAAGAACTACATTTATCTGCATAGCTTATTTTCTGTTTTCAACAGGCTGTCTGCAAGCACAGTCGATCTACTTTGATAATTACCAGACTAATGACGGCCTTTCCAACAATACCGTAACCTGCATCACGCAAGACCAACAGGGGTTTTTATGGTTCGGGAGCAGGAATGGCTTAAACCGCTTCGACGGCCATCGCTTCAAGGTATTCAAGCACAATGTTGCAGACTCACTTGGTATAGGCAGCTCTTCAATTCTTCAGCTGCTCACCGACAGCAAAGGTAGGATGTGGGTAGGTACCACCCGGGGAGCATATTTATATGACCCGGTAAAAGAGAACTTCAAACTCATCAACCAGATCCCTTTGGGAGAGGTGAGTTTTATAAAAGAGTCTGGTGGTTTTATCTGGCTAGTTTCTAACAGTAAACTGTATAAATATGGGCTTACCGATTCAAAAGTGTTACCAGTCAAGTATGATAGAGGTAACATCATCGCAGTGACGACGAACGAAAAAGCCCAGCTCTGGATAACAAGTGACAGAAGTTCCATACAGCGATATGATACAAAGCAAAAAATCTTCGTTGACATCGACCTGCAGCATACACAAAAAGACATGCTATCCGGCATCAGGACGGTTTACGGCATAGACGACTCTCTTTTAATAATAGGAACGACCAGCACGGCATATTTGTTAGATGTGAAACTTGGAAAGCTAACTGACTTATTTTCAAATTGGTACCCTAAGCGCACCATCCATATCAATACAATTGCACAACATTCAAAATCACTATTCTGGCTGGGGACTGAAACGGGGATCTATACTTTTGATCTTCGTACAGCAAGCATTAAGCATATCAAAAAAGATGTACTAAATCCTTTTTCGATATCCGATAATGTAATTTTAGATTTTTACAAGGACAGAGAAGGCAGTACATGGATAGGAACCTTTTTTGGTGGACTAAACCAATACACCAATCAGTTTGATAACTTCAAAAAATATGCATCCAATTTTGGAAAGTCAGCCTTATCAGGAAATATCATACATGAAATCTGTAAGGATAAATACGGAAATCTTTGGGTAGGAACTGAGGATGGTGGACTAAATAAGATTGATCATAAATCGGGAGCAGTCCAGCATTTTATTGCTGATGGCAAAGTGGGGAGTATCACCTACAACAACGTTCATGGCCTGGCTGCGGTCGGTGATGAACTGTGGCTGGGCTCTACAACCCATGGACTTGACATCCTCAATATTAAAACCGGAAAGGTAAAACGCCATTATGACACCATCGGCGAGGGCCTTCTGAAAAGTACATTTGTTGTCTGCCTCTATAAAACAAGAGCCAACAGCATGTTGGTAGGAACCAGCCGGGGCCTGTTCAAATACGACAGAAAAAACGATTGTTTTAAACTCCTTCCGCTCAAATCTGCATGGGTGCAGGGCATTTATGAAGATGCAGATGGAGTATTGTGGGTGAACACCTATGGCAGCGGCGTTTATATCTATGATCCATCACTTGGAACTGTACGCCATTTATATTCCAGGCACCGCAAATCCCGCACATTAATAAACAATTATGTAAACGGGCTGTTTGAGGACAGCAAAAACAACATATGGCTGTGCACTGAAGGGGGGCTGTCAAAATATCGGCGAGATGGCCGTTTCACCAGTTACCTGACCGAAACGGGCCTCCCATCCAATCAGATATTTAAAGTTTTGGAAGACAATGATCATAACATATGGATCTCCACGAGCAAAGGTCTGGTGAGGCTGGAAAAGACAAATCCTAAAGGGACGATCTTTAAGACCAGGGATGGTCTTCCTACAGATCAGTTCAATTATAATTCTGCCTTTAAAGACACGGATGGGACTTTGTATTTTGGCACCACCAAGGGAATGGTTAGTTTTAACCCTGAAAAGTCTATCAAAAATCGTTTTGTACCACCGGTATTTATCAGCAACATACAATTCGATAATGCGGATGTAACAGTAAAGGAAGACGGAATTTTAAAGCAATCCATCTCCCTATCTAATGAGCTCAGACTTACTTATGACAACTCGAATATCAACCTCAACATCGCTGCTTTAAGTTATGTATCGCCCGAGCGCAACACATACCGATATATCATGGAGGGATATGATAAGGGCTGGACTGAAATTATGGGCAACCAGAAAATCTATTACAATAAACTCCCTCCCGGAACCTATACATTTAAGTTTAGTGGAACCAATAATAATGGTGTCTGGAATAATAAGGCAAAAGAACTTCGCATCATCGTTCAGCCACCCTGGTGGTTTTCAATTTGGGCATACACCTTGTATGCACTGATATTCGGAACCATCATCCTTCTGGTGCTGAGATATTATCTCCTATTATTGAAAGCCAACAATACACGGGAAATGGAGATCTATGAGCGAAAAAAAGAACAGGAAGTATACAATCTCAAACTCGAGTTCTTTACCAATCTGGCGCACGAAATAAAAACACCCCTAACGCTGATCAAAATGCCACTGGAAAACATTATCAGCAGTCAAAAGTTCCTGGACAAAGAAACGATTAAGGATCTTGCACTGATAGAAAAAAACACCTCGAGGATTATTTATCTTACCAATGAATTGTTAGACTTTAGAAAAGCAGAAACGAACAACATGAGCCTTATTTTTACTAAAACGGATATCAATGGATTGTTGTCTGAAGTATTCCACAACCTGAGCTATCTGGCAAAGGACAAACAATTGCAATATGACCTTTCATTGCCCCGCATCACGCTGATCGCCATGGTCGACGAAGAAGCGATGAGAAAAATATTGACCAACCTGACACACAATGCTATTAAGTATGCGAAGAAAGAAGTTAGCCTTACACTTTTGCCGTTTAATAGTGATGACAATATGTTTAATATTGAATTTAAAAATGACGGGGAAATCATACCGATTGAAAAAAAGGAACAAATATTTCAACCCTTCTATAGGCTTAATGAAGATAAAGATACTGGAACGGGTATTGGATTATCGCTTTCGCGTTCCCTGGTAGAGTTGCACAAAGGCACCTTAACACTGGTTCAGGCTGAAGCAGACAGGAATCTTTTCCTGTTGTCTATTCCCATTATACAGGATCAGGCGCTTGACATCAGGCCGTCCCGGGATGAAAGCGCTGAAGACGAAAATCAAGATTTCAATGATTGGAAGGACGACAGGACTACGGAAAAGCCCATCATTCTTCTGGTCGAAGATAACCATGAGATATTGGCTTACCTGAATAAGGAATTGAAAGCCGATTATCGTGTTTTGAGGGCAGCGCACGGAGCGGAGGCCCTTGATGTGCTGGATAGCAACAACATACATCTCGTGATCACCGACGTTATGATGCCTGTATTGGATGGCATTGCCTTGTGCAAACGCATCAAGACAGATATCCTTTACAGCCATATTCCAGTGATTTTCCTGACTGCTAAAAATGCATTAAATGCAAAAATACAGGGCCTGGAGACCGGTGCTGATGCCTACATTGAAAAACCATTTTCTATAAAACATCTGATGGTGCAGATGCGCAATATTCTGCACAATAGAAAAATCATCAAAAACTATTTCATAAACGCTCCTGCTTCCAATTTAACAGAAATCACAGTTTCCTCACCGGATAAAGATTTCATCGGCCACCTCAATAGCATTATTTATAACAACATTTCAGACGTTGAGCTAAATGTAGATGAGTTGGCAAAATTGATGAACATGAGCCGACCTACCCTTTACAGAAAGATCAAGGGGCTTTCCGACTTAACACCTAACGAACTCATCAATATATCCAGACTTAAAAAAGCAGCAGAACTTTTATCCCAGAAGATGTATAATATTACACAAGTTGCAACTATTGTGGGGTATTCGGTTCAATCGAACTTCTCCAGGGATTTCCACAAACACTATGGTATGTCCCCAAGTGTATATATCGCTAAAAAGGTAAACGATGCTTAGATATCTGTTGTACTAAAGTCCTGCTATTTTAAAGTTGGCCCATGCACCACTAACTTACCGTCTTTGCTCACCTCCATCCTATCTATAAACACCAGCCTTTGGTGCCCTGTAGCTTTGGTACGCCCATGATATACGCAAAGCATTTCTTTACCGTCTGGCGTGTAGATCATACTATTGTGGCCAGTTCCCGTTACCTCACCATTCTTTTGTAAAACAGGATTATTAGCGGCTTTTTTAAACGGCCCTAGTGGATGCTTTGAAGTCGCATATCCTATTGCATAGTTCTGTCCGTCAAAGTTGTTTGCCGAGTACATGATGTAATAAATTTCCCCTTTTCTGAAAATATACGAACCTTCCGTCCATCTCCTGTTCACTTCCCTGGATGTTACTGAACGGCTTTCCCATTCTTCTTTCAAGTTTCCCATTTTTACCGGCGGTCGAAGCAACAGAACAGGTTCGCCTATTACAGCTGAAAAATCAGGCTTAAGTTCTACCCCATAGATCCAGCTTTCTTCCACCTCATCATACCATCCTTTTTTCTTTGCCCAAGTTGCAGCTTCACTTTTTACCGGGTGTTTGTAGCAGCATCTCGAATAGTATAAATAGGTTTTACCATTTTCAAACCACAGATTAGCATCTATGACAGGATATCCCGGATCAAAAATAGGGCGGCTGTTTATATCTATGAAGGGGCCTGTCGGTTTGTCTGAAACGGCTACCCCAATCTTAAAATTTTCCTTTTCTTCCGTAGGGTTGTGCTTCCACTGGGCACTGTAAAACAGGTAATACTTCCCATTTCTATGGTAAACTTCCGGAGCCCAGAACGAATGTACCCCCCATCCATTTTTATTGTTGTGGTCATAAACCTGCCCCTCGAACTTCCAGTCTT
>CAMLDJ010000054.1 GCA_946478755.1 uncultured Pedobacter sp.
ATGCTTAGGTTATTATATCCATTATGCGAATGGTGATGAGGGGCAACCATTTTGGGCTTATCCACTTCATATAAAACATTCGGCTACCGGCTCAATATTCCCCTGGTTACTCTTGCCATGAATTCTATGATTTAGATGATCAGTTAAATTGATTTTTTTCGGCCTGTTATTGGCGCGGACAGGTTCGAAGGAACAACATCCCCCCTTACTCTAATTCTGAACTATGTTTATTCGCCATTTCCCGAAGCCGACCCGAATGAAACCCGAACAAGATCCCTTATTATGGCGACTTACTTACGGGCCTGAACAAAGCCCTCTGCCATTCCACACATCGGTTCGAAATGCATTCTACCTTCGTTTTTTAATGTAATGATTTAGGTGTCATAGCCCCAATATAGCATCAATAAAAATGTGGCTGTGCGTTTTATGCGTATGTCGGCAGCTTGAGCAGGAAACACCTGGTAAATTCATTTAACGCGCAACACATTACACGAAAATTATATATTCGTAAATACTTAATCCCTCCTCAACTTTCTTGCCTGATCCAACTTTTGGCATTGATCCGTTGTATTTAACCCTTTGTCTGGCAGATATTTATGGGCATAAAAAAAGGAAACAACTGTGTTATGTTGTTTCCTTAAGTAGCCCGAACGGTACTAAAGTCGAACCAAATCTTCGAGGATTTGGTAAAATTAGCTTCAATTAATCGAGATTTATAGTTGGCAAAAACTGAACTTCAAACCCCTATTCAGTACGATCAAAGAAGGGAAAAAGAAAGAAGGAAGGGACTACGACCCTAAACCCATTCTCTGAAACCAGAACAAAACGTTAATAGCGCAGTTGTGGAGATTTTTTTCAGCAAACCCCTTTAGGAGCTTGGTCTTGTAGGGCCAGAGGATTGGTGATTAGTTGGTTTATTATTTTATTCATTGCATTTACCCAATACAATTATTAATTTAAATAATCATCATTATGTATACCTCTCTTATTCTTTTTAATAGACGATTTAAGCCTTCCAAACTTATAGTTCACACTGAAATTGAATCGGCGATAATTGGTTTTTGAAGTGTACTCTGATACGAAGTCAGGGCTGGTAAACCCAGTATACCAATTTCTATATTTTTCAAATGGATTACTCACAGAGGCGGATATTGAAAGGTTTTTGTCAAAAATCTGTTTATTGAAACTAAGTGAAGAATTATAAGAAGATCTTGATTTTCCCTGTAAGTATAGTTCGGGGCTATTTGATCCAAAGTCTATAGAAGTGCGTAAATTATACTTTTCAAAAAAGTAAGAGAAAGAAACATTTGTCTTACCTTTAAATCCCTGATTAGAGACGAATTGACCACTTGAAGTGCCATTCAACCATAAATATGATATTCTTCCATTGGCGTTAACCGTAAGGCTTGTTGTGATAGGATAACTGAAATACAAGTTGAAACCCAGATCATCATTCTTCCCGATGTTTTGGTAAGTATACCTCGTAACCGAGTCTAAAGTAGCAACCTGTTGTACTGCGTTATTAGCATACAGATAATTGACTGAAAGGTTTAAAGAGCCCTTTTTGAAATTACTATAAGTTAATTCAAAATTATGGTTTAGGACAGGATTTAGATCTGGGTTACCTGTTTCCCAATATAACGTGTTGGATTTATTTTCAAATGGATTAAGCTGTGTTATTCCTGGTCTTTGAATCCGCTGAGTATATCCTAGTGTTAAGCTGGTTTGATTTTCAAAGTTTCGTTGGAAAACTACTGTTGGAATAAAGTTACTATAACTACGATCCACCTTTGAACTAACAGTTATAAAGTCAGCATTAATAGTAGTGACTTCCAGACGTACTCCCGCTTTAATGCCCCAATTCTTAAACTTTAACTGATAGGTGTTATAAAAGCCATAAATATTTTGCAAATATTTAAATGAGTTTAGTGTATTGTCAGAAATTTCATTTCCACTTCCAGGCACAAAGCTTTTATAGATATAATCGCTATAATTATCTCTCAGTATAGCTTTGGCTCCACCCTCGATATTCAAAGCTTTTAAAGGTTGAACATAATCTAATTGCATGGTTTGTTCCTTCGCACCAGATTTATTAAACTGCCCCCTGTCATTGTTTTCATAATTATAACGTTGAGTTGCAATATTGCTATTGTTTTCGGTATAATTTGACTCGGTATATTTGTAAGATGCAGTTAGAAGACGGACGATTTGATACTTTTAGCCAGGTATTGAAAAAATTACCCAGTGACCTAAATGCTATAGACAGTTGAGGCTTGCTAATGCTTCAGCGGGTGTAAGAACAGCAAGCCTAAAAGCACCTGGCAACTATCAGGTTCAAAATGCGGATGGTATCCCAATAAATAGCATTATTTGATAAGACGCCATTCTTTTATATGATATCTATTGTTTTTAAATAGGCCGTTCCGTTTAAATATTCCTTTGTTTTTATTCCATGATAAGGTGATCCGATTAAAATTTTCTTTTTCATAATTAAAAGTTGTACCGTCATCTTCAAACAAGGTCGCAGTAGCATTTTTTTCTCCGTAGACGTAGCAGGTAATTTCAAATACCGTGTTCTCTGTTACATTTGTAATCGGCTTTGCCAAAGGAAGTATCGTTCCTTCTTTTATAAATATAGGCAGTTCGGCAAGACCTGTCTTTACTGTATAAGCTTTACCACCTTCATATTTCTGGTTAGTATTAAAGTCATACCAGATGCCCGCCGGTAAATAAACTTTTCTTTCATCCATCTTTTCTGTTAACGGCGCTGCGAGGATACCCTCACCTATCATGTATTCATCTGAAAGATTAAAGGTGTTCTTATCCTCAGGGTAATCCATGACCAATGCACGAAATGGAGGTATACCTTTAAAATGGTAATCAGCAAAAGCATTATACAAATACGGGATGAGGCTCATTCTGAACTCGAATAGTTTCCGGATATCGGCCTCAACCTCCTTAGCATTATCCATCAATTGGCCGGCATTATTTTTATCAATATTAATCTGCAGCCAGGGCGGGTTTTGGAGATACCAGGAATTGAATAGTGTTTGTGCCGAGAGTACTGCCGTTTGACTACGACGCATAAAATCTTTTATCGAATTAGATTCTCTTACTTCCGGAGACCATATCATACCCGAAAAACCAGCATTCAAGGTCATTTTAATATATTGGTCATGGTCATAGGTATCGCTATATAAAGCAGCAGGATAGGAGGATGCAAATGCATTAGAACCGCGGACATCAAGGTAGGTACGCTTGTTTGAGCGCTTGTAAATATCATACACCGTTTTTTGATAAAGCAAGCCGAAAAGTTGATGCATCTGCTCCCCATCAATCCCCGATGGAAACTGGCTAAGTTCGGGAAAACTCCAGGAGTTGCTGCCAAATGCGATATTGGAGTTATCACATTCGTCCATTTTAAAGCCTGAGATCCCTTGTTTTACAAAGCTTTCATCATGATAATCGGCAAAAATCCGGCGCGCCGAACTGTCGGCGAAATCAGGAACTAGGCCCCGCCAGACCAGGTAATCACCCGAATGTGGTTTCAAAGGCTCATAAAGCGGTGACTCCGGTGACACAAAAGCATGTTCCCATAAATTTATCTGAAACCCCTGATCTTTCATGGTCGCAATAAATTTGGGCGGATCGGGGAAAAATTTTTTTGACCAGACATACGAGCATGAGTAGGCCGCAGTTTGCCATTTAGGCTCGATTCCCATCACATCGCAGGGAATATGATTGTCGCGAAAATATGCTCCCATTTTTATAACTTGCTGTTGGTTGAAATCGGCTTTTACACGATATTTAATACCTAAGCCCCAAATAGCAGGCAATGCACCACCTCCTGAAAATAAATTGTACCGCTGCATGACATTTTTCAGGTCCGGGCCTTCAAAAACAAAAACTTCTATTCCTTTTGCACCAGGCACATCCACGGTTACATTGCCTGGTACTTTGTCAGGGCTTTTATATAACTCATCAACAGAATTTGCCTCTTTTTGGCCATGGTGTACCGCTTTTTTTTCTGCTTTTTTCGTCGCGGTACCACAATAAAAAGTGGTGTATCGCGAGGTATTAATCAATATTCCGTAGCCTTTATTTGATACGTAAAAGGTTGTTGGGCCATGTGTATAACCGACATTATTTAATGGATTGTCGTTGATGATCGGTCTTACTTTTAAACCTCTTTGGTTAAAAGAGCCCAGCTGCATGCCAAAACCGTAAAGCTGTTCGCTATTCTCCAATGGGATCTCCACCACTATGCCCCTATCATTGGCAGTAATCGTGATATCAGCGAGCTTAAAAGGCAATCTGCCGGCAGGCAACTTATCGAGGGCTGCCTTCATTGGTAAAGCATCACAAAAAGCATATGGCGTAAATTTATCCGGCTGTCCTGCTGATATCTTGTAAATACCAGCTGAAAGGCTGGTAACCTGTGCAAATGTTCGAATAGCAGTGGCCTGTAATATCAGGAAAAGGGTAAGCGCAATAATTTTGTTCTTTTTCATCAGAATATATTTGTTTTTTAACGGTTATGAAGCTTGCATAAGCTTATTCATTGTGTTTTGTAAGCTTGTAAGCTTATGCAGGTTTCATATAAGATGTGTATTCCAGATAGGAACTATTAAATAATTATTAAATATTATCAGGGAGCTTTTTTTAAACCTTCCCATCTTACCACCCAGGAGCCATCTTTTGGCCAGCCAGGTTCATGAATGTTTTTATCACCATCCCAGCCGGCGGTCATTAATGCCACTGCGTACAATAAACCACCGTTGGAAGGGAAATAAGGATAAGGATTACCCCCGCCTACTAAACCGTGCTCATCGAATCCGAATTTTTTAGACGGGTGTAATAACAGGTCGACAGCTTGTTTGGGATGCCCTAATCTGGCTGCAGACATGGCGACCATTGGAAAGTCCCATCCCCAGCCGGTATCATATTTCCAGACCTCCTGCACCTTTTGGAAAGTGTTTTCCATGATCTGTCTGTTTACACCATTTCCTGGCAGTACGCCTAAAACGCCGGTCATCGCCGGATGTTCGAAATTAAAATCGGTCCACATATTATGGATGCCTTCCCATTGTTCATAGCGGTTATCTTTAACCGGTAATGGGGCTAAGTTTTTGAGTACATTTTCCCATTTCGGTTTTGGCGGCAGACCTGGTCTTTTCCGCCACTGTATTGCTGTTTGCAGACCAAAGCGCCAATAAGCCAAGTCAAAGGCCGGGTTCTGAGTTGTTAGCGGTTCATTGTTTTCCGAAACCACCCTTATCGGTGGCCCCAGTATATATTGTTTACGGCTTGTATCCAGAAAAGCATAAGAAGCTAAGAAATCAGCTGTTTTTTCGACGATCTGATCCCATTTTTTAAGCGTTTGTAACGTGGGGTGTGCCCGGTAGTCAAGTTCGGCAAAAAAGATGGGATGTGGCTGTTGCCATACCAACCAGGCGTGGTTTAAATCCGGCCATTCTCTACCATCCGGCCCTGTGCATTTGGGCCATCTGGCTCCATCATAGCCTTGCAATTCGGCCCGTTTAATTGACGATGTTAAGTTGTCTGAGTAGACATGAAGACTTTTATTCAATAGTGGCCAGCGATCCCATAGTGCATAGTGAGCAGCGTGCCACCAGTACATTTCATAATGGAAGCGTCCGTACCAACTATTATTGACGAGTCCCGTCTCCTGGGGCGGAAAGTTTCCTGCCGCATTAATGGCCATTACATATTGGGAAAGAATGATTCGCCGTTCCAGTTCAAACCAACGCGGGTCCTTACTTTGAGACAGATCTATGGCGGCTCCACTTTTCCAGAATGCAGCCCAGTGCATACGGCTCCGGAGCTTGATCTCAGCAAATGAGGGTAGGCTGCCGGTGAGCCTGGAAGGAGAAAAGGAAAAGATGTAAGCAATTTCCTTATTTTTTCCATCCGGAAAAAAAACATAACTGTGCTCACCTTCTTTTTTTACAGTGCCGCTACCCGACCACTTGCAAGCCACATGGTAATTGGTTTGATCCAATTGGCGGTCAAATAATGCCGAATTGCTGTTTTTTAACGTAAAGCGCGTTTGGTGTAATAGTGGGCTTTGATAATCTGAACCATTGCTAAAATACTTTAAATTCGCATAAGGAAACTTTAAAAAGACACCTAAACGGCCTTGTCGAATAAGATCCGATTCGATATTAAAGCTTAAAATATCCTTATTCGGATCACATATAGAAGTAACTTTAACTTTTTCTCCTTCCAGAATAAAATTGCTTTCCACAATGCCCGTCCATAGATCTACGTATTGAACAGGCTCCTGCAGATCATTCTGTTGCGCGGAACTGCCGTCATTTTTTTTTATAATTAATCCGATCCTTCCGAGGTTAAATCGGTGTGGATTACTGGACAACCACTGGGTCAATTCGCTCTGACGACGGTCAGGCAGATCGTAACCGACCATCCGGCCATGGGTTTCCACCAAGGTTTGTTTGAAGTCGCCAGGCTGCATACCTTTAGGCGGAGGGGTGCTATGCCAGCTCCATTGCGACATCGTGGTAAATTGGTCGTTAAACGTTTGCATCCCGGTAATATCAAACCCATAAGCAAAGTTACCATTGCCCACTTGGGTTGGCCCCTCGGATTTAGCATTAGTAATTTTTAGATTATGGCGACTAACTAATGCATGTCGATCAATAGTTCCCGGGGTAAGGTGTTGCGCTTGTACACTTACCCCACTAAGAATAAATAACAATAGAACGGACTTCTTTTTTATACACGCATTCAAACTTAAAAAAGTAATAATCATTTTAAATAAATAAGAAATGGAAGAATATAATAAGGCGGTTGCATGAACAACCGCCTTATTATATATGAGTTGAATTTATTGATATCCAAGGTTTTGCTTAATCGAACCTTGACTTTTGTCTACTTCTGCACGTGCGAACGGCATCAGATACTGATGTTCCAAAAATTTACTATCCCTCAATTTAACAATATTGTAGGTTTTTGTCCCGTTGGCCAGTTTAACGATATCCATGCGCAGAAGTGGCTGGTTCAATTCTACAGTTGCTATCTTCCATCGGCGAACATCAAAGAACCTTTGCTCTTCAAAGGCAAGTTCTACCCTTCGCTCATTCTGTATGCGGCTTCTGAGCGCTTCACCCGTATCCGTAACCGGCGGCATGTGTACACTTGCACGGCTCCTTACCAAATTCAGGTATTCCCTCGCTGTGCCCTCATCATCCAATTCAAATTTTGCTTCAGCATAATTCAACAATACCTCGGCATAGCGAAAGAAGATCCAGGGATTAGTAGGTCTTACACTGGACCCTGAAGGAGGAATGCTTTCTACCAAAAACTTCTTGAAATTATAAGAAGTAAGCGAGGCATTAAAGCCTGAACTGCTTTCCGGGGAGTCCTGCCCTCCATGAAACGTTTCTGTTACCCTGCCAGCCCAAACAGAACCGTCGTGCAGGATTGAAGCATCGAACCTTGGATCGCGACCACTGTATGGGTTGGCCGGATCATAACCAGAACCCGGATTTAAGACCAGGGTACCGTCATTTTGTACAAGGTAGGGTTGTTTTCCGGTAGCTAACATCTCATAAGCATTCACAAGATTCTGCGACGGATTATCTGACCCATAACCATTAGAGCCGTTACGCCCCTGTTCAAGATTAAAACCAGTGCCTCCGGTATTGTTAGCTTGTGTAAACTGACGTGCGAAAATAACCTCTTTGTTATTACTCAAGAAAGTTGCCTGATAATCGTCATTTAATTCATAGCCAACGTCAAGCAGTGCGGCTGCAGCGTCTGCAGCTGCCTGCCACTTTGCTCGATCATGACCTGGATTATTTAGCGCACTGGCGGCATAAAGTAATACACGTGCTTTTAATGCAAGGCAGGCATTCTTTGAAGCTCTGCCTAACTCAGCAGCCGGTTGATCGGCAGGCAGTAATTTTGCTGCATCATCAAGTTCCGCTACGATGAATTTCACACAGTCATCATAAGAAGCTTGTGAAACTGCAAAATCATCACGAAGACCAAAAACTTTGGTGATCAACGGAACACTGCCATACCGCCATATCAAATTTGCATAAATGTAGGCCCTGATAAATTTCATTTCGCCCGTAGTACTATTTTTAAAGCTTGCTTCGCCCGGAGCCGCGTCAATCTTAGAAAAAAATATGTTGATACTACGGATATACCCATAAGCGAAATTGAAATAGTTGATTTTGTTAGAAAGTCCGGCAACATTATCCTGTGTTAGTTCGCCTCTTTGTAATACAGACAGATTACCAGAGCCATGTATGTTGAAAGTCTCATCAGATGCCGAGGATAGCAAATCCTGCTGAAATCCATGCTGCATAGAATTATAAGCTGAATTCACATATAATTGCATCAGAGCGGGGTCGGTCCAGGTATCTGCCTCGGATATTTTATCCAAAGGTGTCAGGTCCAGCTTATTACACGAACTCGCAGTAAAAATAATAAGTATGCTATAAAATATCTTTTTCATCAGTATATAGTTTGAGTTTTAATGGGGATGAAGCTTGCAAAGCTTATTCATCGTGTTTTGTAAATGTTAAGCTTATGCAGGTTTCATGTTCTTTAGTTTATAAGGTTACGTTAACTCCGAAGTTAATTACCCGTTGTGGCGGATAGTACCAGTAATCATTTGTTTCCGGATCAAATCCCAGGTCCTTCATGTGGTCATAGATGACGAATAAATTACTGCCGCTAACTGAAAACCGTAAATTTTTTACACCAATTTTTCCGGTTACAACTTTCGGCAGGTTATAGCCTAACTCGACATTTTTAAATCTCAAGAAGCCTGCGTTAAGCAACCATTGCGTAGAAGTCTGTGTATTATTATTAAACAGTTCATAACTGGCCCGGGGTTTTGTGGCGTTGGTATTCTCAGGTGTCCAGCGTCCGTCGGCACGCCAGTCAAGGAAATTACCTAATGAATAACTCATTACGGGGAAATAGCCCCCAAAATACTGCTTAGCATTCGCTTGTCCTTGAAGCAATACCGACAGATCAAAGTTTTTATATTCCAGGTTCGCGGTAAAACCAAAGGTCATCTGCGGCGCATTGTTTTGGTCAATACGAATTCTATCCAATGCATCGATCTTGCCGTCACTATTTACATCCTCATATTTAATATCACCTGGCTTCGCATTCAGATAATGTGGGTAACTATCTATCGCTGCCTGATCAGGAAAAATGCCAATTGCGTTATAATATAATGCAGAACCTATAGGGCGACCTGTTGCCAATTGATAAGGCATGGCGGCAGGTTGTTCATCACTAAAGATCACTTTGTTTTTGGCGAAAGCGATATTCCCTGAGAAGTTATACTTAAACTCATGCGCGTTGCTGGTATGAGAAAGGACCAATTCAAATCCTTTATTATCCACGATACCGATATTTTCATCCGGCAGTGCTAAACCGGTATAAGCAGGAATTATCGCTGTACGCCTGGTTAAAATATCTGATCTCCTGGTTTTAAAATAATCAAATGTTACACCAAGAAAACCGTCCCAAAAGGTTGCATCTAACCCAATATTTCCCGTCTTTGCTCGTTCCCAGGTGATATCAGGATTGGGTGCTCCGGTTTGGACCAGGCCGGTAACATCGTTGCCGCCTATTACGTAGTTACTACCGAAACCATAAGTGGTTAAGTACTGAAAGGAACTGACCAGGTCATTGCCCATAATTCCATATGAGGCCCTGACTTTCAAATCATTTATAAACTTAAATCTCTTCATGAACTTCTCTTCCGATAATCTCCAGCCCGCTGAAGCACTCGGGAAATTTCCCCATCTCTTTTGCGCCGCGAAATTTGGCGATCCGTCCCGCCTTAATGTGAATTCTGCCAGGTATTTGCCTGCATAATCGTAGTTTATTCTGCCAAAGTAATTTTTTCTGGCACCCTGTGTTGCAGAGCCATCGTTACCTTGTTTAGATTTGTCACTACTGCCAGCGAATATTTGTGGTATCACGGTGGAAACAAAGTCGCTGCGATAAGCCACATCAAAATTATTCCTGGTAGTTTGCTGTTCGTAGCCAACAAATGCTTTTAAATTATGGAGCCCAAATGCACGCTCGTAATTAACCCTGGAGGTCAGGTAAAATAAAGATCCAAGAGCCGTCCGATCGTTCAGGTCTGCCAGATCGGAGCCCATCCCTGAACGTCCGCGGGTATACTCACCAGTCGTTTCGTTCTTATAGTAGACAAAAGTTGGCTTTTGAAAGGTCTTAGTAAAAACGCTGTTCGGGTCGTAACTTCCACTGCCATTTATCGACAAACCACTTACCCAGGGTAGTGCCCAATTAAAAAACAAGGTACTTTGGAACGTAGTTGTACGCACGTCCTGATTACCGTTATTATCATTCACCCAATTAAGTATGCTTTCATTACCACGGTTGGGCTGAGGTAAATCAGTGCCCGGCCAGAAGGGCTGCCAGTTGGGCTGATATAGGAAAATGTGGCTGTTAAGATTATTGGCCCCCTGATAAGGGAAATGGTTGCTATCAAATCGTCCGGACAAATTCATTCCTATTTTGAAATTATCTGTGATCTGGACATCAACGTTCGACCGGATATTATACTGCCTGATCTTTTCGGTTCCACCATTATACTGACCGTCCTGCATAACCTCTCCGAAGGATAGAAAATAGGTTGTACCGTTATTGCCTCCGGTTACAGACAAATTAGTTCTGTGCTGTTGCGTCCAGTTTTTAACGATAAATTTATACCAGTCTGTGTTTGGGTAATTCGGATCAGAACTGTTCTGATACTTATTCAACTCATCGTCTGTGTACCTTGGATTTCTACCTTCTCCCCTCTCGATCTCATTATAAACATTACCGAAAGTATAAGAATCAGCCATGATGGGATTCCTTGTCGGCTGAGTAAAACCCTGGTTAAAAGAAAGGTTGACCTGAGGTGCCCCGTCGGTTCCCCTTTTTGTTGTTACCAATATGACGCCGTTCGCAGCTCGGGCGCCATAGATCGCCGCCGAAGCGTCTTTTAATACAGAGATACTCTCAATGTCATTTGGATTGAGCTGACCTAAGCCGCCTCGTTCCACGCCGTCTATAATTATTAACGAAGAAGGGTCACCTGTTGTGCTCTTGCCTCTGATTGAAATAGAGGGATTGTCCCGGCCAGGTTCACCAGAACGGCTGTTAATGATCACACCGGGTAACCTACCTGCTAATGAAGAGGCTACATTAATTGCCGGGCTCTTTACAATTTCAGAACCTTTTACTGCTGCAACAGCACCGGTCACCGTAGCTTTCTTCTGCGTTCCATAACCCACAACAACTACCTCGTTTAAATTCCCGCTTACTCCAATAAGCGTGACGTTAATGCGTCTGTCCGTACTCACAGCCACCTCTTTTGTTTGGTACCCCAGGTAGGAAAATGACAATGTGCCGGATGCTTCGGGCAGAACGAGGGTGTACTCACCGCCCACGCCAGTTGCGACGGTCTGACCTGTTTCCTTGTGCCTTACGGTTACACCTGGGATCGGTTCACCTTTTTCATCGATGACCTTCCCGTTAATTACCACTTGAGCTTCCACCGGGATCGCAAATCCAGCTTGTGCGCTCTTATCGGAAACTGCGTTTGCCGGTGGTAAAGGCGCTTTGTCATCCCTTTTAAAATTTCGAATCAAAATCACCTCGTCGACCACGTCAAAGCTTAAATTTAATGGCTGCAACATTTTCCGTAGTACATTGGAAAGTTTTTGCTTTTTCATGTCGATGTTTACCACGAGTTTTTCATCAATGATATCCGTGGTGTAAACAAATTCTATATGATACTGCTTGCCTAGCTTCTGTAGTACTTGGCTAAGGGGATTGTTGGTTTCCTTGATGGAAATTTTTGTTTCCAACACAACCTGGGCATTGACATTACTTGCGAAGACATTTCCCGCTATGGCAAAGGCTATGGTTAACTGTAAAAATGTTATTCTCATTATTTTTAGCAGTAAAGGTTTATATTTCATAAATTTGGTTTGGGTTTATAATTCGTTAAAAACTCGACAAAAAAGCCCTCTTTAATCGCCTTAAGCGATTATCAAATGAGTTCGAATACATTTGGGCTAAAATTTGACCGGTAACACCGCAAATGTTACCGGTTTTTTTGGGGGTAATGGTCTATGTATTTTTTGTATTCATCGTTTAAGGATTAAGGTTTATAGTTGGTTATTTAAAATTCTCTGGTTCTTTATAATTAATCGATAATGATCCTGCCGTCAATGAAGTTATAATTGGCATTAATGGCCCGGCAAATAAGTTTTATCTTTTCATTTAGCGGGCGTTCAGCTAAAGAAGCTGTTATCCGTAATTTCCCCAAAGTTTCCTCGTTGTACTCTATTTGGATACCATATGCGGTATCCAGTTTGCTGATCACGGTACTTAGTGGTATGTTCGTGAAATTGAATTCCTTTTTCGCGACATCCTTTGATAACAACGAAGGGGTAATTACCGTGTCTTTTTTAAACTGAAACACTTTAGGTCTGTAGGTCAACTGCTGATTAGGCACTAATGCAATGACCAGATCTTTTTTCTCTGCGACAGGATTGGTCCGTTGGTCATATACCCAAACCTTCCCCGTGTTTACGACCACTTTGAATTCCGAGGCATCCCGATAAGCTTTAACGGTGAAACTTGTCCCTAAAACGCGCGTTATCATATTTTGGCTGTGTACCAGGAAAGGACGGCTGGGATCTTTATGAACCTCAAAGAAGGCTTCGCCTTGTAAATAAACATCTCTATCTTTTTTACTTTTATGGAAAGAAAACGGAAAGCGTATTTCAGATCCGGGATTTAAAACGGCGAGGCTGCCATCATTCATCAGGATCATTTTCGACTTTTTAGCCGTATTACTTATTCTTACCCACTTAGCCTCCTCATTATTACTAAGTATACGAGCTGTTAATGCCTTATAGGTGATTAAACCGACGCTAGTAAACAGCAGCAAAATCGCCGCTATTTTAAACCATTGACGCTGGTAAAGGTTGGCCAGAGTTAATTTGAGGCCAGGTACAGAACGAAACGCTTGTTGTTGGATTAATTTAACGCGTGTACTAACTTCTATGTCAGACAGCACATCATCAAGTGGTTTAACGCTAATTGAAGTAAGTATGAGCCGTGCCCTTTCCACTAACGCTCGTTTTTCCGGATGCTTTGCTAAAAACTCAAACCAAAAAGCATTATTTTCAATGTTCTCATTTAGTACCCAGTCCATAAAAGAATCGTCCTGTAGAAAATCTTCGATTCCATAATCATTATAATTGGTCATGAAGTTTTATTTATAGTTTTCTTATATACTATTATATTCAAAACCATAAAAAATGTACCCCTGGAAAAGGGGAAAACAATTAAAAAAAAGGGGCGTATAATTTAAATAATTGATTGTCAGCCAAATAAATTACAGCAAGAAAAGAAGAAAATGAGCGGAATCCACTCCGTTCGGAAATTTTTATACGATTTCTGCAATAAATTACGTAAAGACTGATTGCTGATTCCCATAATATCTGAAATTTGATCCAATGCTAAACCTTCATAAAATCTCAGATACATAATTTCTTGCTGACGAGGGGGCATGCCGTTCAGTATATTTTTAATTTTTATAGATAAGTCGTTGATCTCTTTATCATGAATGATCTTTGATTCAATGTTAAACTCAACTAAGAAGTCGTAGTTGTCAGAAAGTTCCTCATTCTTTGTCCATTTGGATTGATCTCGAAATATTCTTAATCTGACGGCTTTGAACAGGTACCACTTCACGGATGGCGTCGAATTTATCTTTTCTTTTCTCTTCCACAATTCATAAAAAACCTCTTGGATACAGTCCATCAGGAAATCACGGTCACGGCAAAAACGCCTGCCATAATTAAACAATTGTGTATAGTGTTTATTAACCAATTGTGTATATGCAAGCTGATTGCCGGCCCGGAAAAGGTCCCATAATTCCGAATCTTCCATCATTAGAACTGTTTCGTTATCCAATTTGTTAGCCCGCTATTATTTTTGTAATGGACTAATATACAAAATAGGTACATTACGAATTAAAAAGTTCATAAGCTGACCTGGTGATGATGATGAATTCCCCTTGAATCTGAGACAATCAACTATATCATGTAATTAAAGTTGGATCTGAATAAGTCCCAGCGTTCGTACTTTCCCGTCAGGACCCACTGCCTTAATGTTTTTAAGGGTAAAAACATCCCCGTCTTTTAATTTATCAATATCCGATAACTGTTTAGCACTAAAGCGAGAACCATTTACATTTACCGATCCCAATGCCGTTAACATACTAAATGAAATGATGTTAAAGTTCGCCCTTATCAGTTCGTCTTTCCCATAACTGGCAATTAGCGAAACTCCCTTCTCTTTCAGTAATCTCCTTGATAATTGAGCGTCTTGAACCAATCTCGTTATCCCTCCAACATCGGTATATCGAAGATAAGACTTTGGATCGGGCAGGTATTTTACCCGATAAATTCCTCCTCCCATGAGCAGATCTTTTCCGTCAATTTTGGCATATACCTTTATATTTACATTTTTGTCCTGGTTAACCCGAATCAGGTATTTTCCGGCAACCTTTTTAACAATACCACCAGAGACACGTACGGATAAACTGTCAGGTTCTACGCCTGGCGCGGAAATACTGAATTTATTGTCGATTCCACGATATAAAATATTCATATCTTCATTCGCAATAGTTGCAGCGGGATCTTCAACCACATAATCACCTTTAAAAGGGTAGCTGCTTATTGTCCCATCTATTGCGGTAAAATCAATTTGACCAGTATAGTTAAATGACCCTTTTTTGTCACAATACATTTGATACAGGCCATCAGTGACGGTGAATCCATCCACATAGTATTCTGGCACCTCAGTAGAGTCGGCCAAGGATAATAAGATTTGGGCCTTATAAGATCCACCGCGAATTACGAAACGGTCATTCGGAACTACCACTGCCTTGATTTTATTAATATTAAAACGCGGGGCAGCGGTTTGGGATTTCAGATGCTGAATCATTTCAGCCTCCGATGCACGTATGTTATTTTGGTAGTTAGTAAGAATTGTAATCACTGCAGAGACAGGCATCATTTCAAACAAGGCTATTTCCCAAGGCTTACCATCGTTAGTCTTACCAGTATTAAAAAAGGCCTGATACATTTTTTGTTTCATGGGATTGTTTGCAGAAGAATTAACCAAAAAATTGCGGTAGTCTTCAATTTTTTGTTTTAAAATTTTCCCATTACCCTTCACAAGTGCATATTCAGCAGGCGTATCCATGTCGTCCTTAGCCTTTATTTGTCGTACATAACCGCTGTCATTAGCATTTTCATTATCGGTCATTTTAATAATTTCGACTTTAAATTTTTCAATGTACTTATAAAAGTCATCGGATTTTTTTTTAACCAGACGGGCTTCATCCAGCCACGCTCGCGTCTTGTCCGGATTTTGATCATATAAATCCTGAAAGTCAGCATACAACGCTTTGTTTTTGACTTCAGATGATTGAATAGAAGTATGTAAGTTATTGTCAACTATCGTAAACCCTTCCAGCACACTGCTGGATACATTCAGCGCTAACATAGCTAATAACACCAAATAAAGTATGCTTATCATTTTTTGTCTGGGCGTTTCGCGACCACCTTTCATGCTGCTCATTGGATATTATTATAAATTAAACAGTTATCATATTCAATTAACGATTCGTTGTATCGGGAATGATATTTTTTCGATTTAGCCATTTATTTTGACAGGTCAACAACCGTTACAAATCCTTTTAAACCAAAACGAATTAAATCCGTCTTCGCTTCCTGCTCCGTCAGGTATTTACCCGTAACGTATTTAAAATAACCGTCCTTCTTAAAATACCATACTTCACCAGTTAACTTGAACTTGTTCTTATAAAATGCCGGATCGATATAAGATGCTGATGTTGCAAGCTGAATCGTATAGATCATCCCCTTCTTGGCGGAAACAACTTCTTTTTCACTTGAATTTTTCTTTATTTCTAAAGAATCAGCAATCGTAATAAATCCGGTTATACCAAGATGTACCATATCAATAATTGCCTCATCTTCATTTATATATTTACCAGTAACGTATTTGAAATAACCATCCTTCCTAAAATACCATACCTCTTCGGTTAACTTGAATTTTTTCTTATAAAATTCCGGATTGATATAAGATTTCGATACGGCAAGTTGAATGGTATATATGGCCCTTTCATTGCTGAGTGCAAGCTCCTCTTTGACTGGAACAATTGTCTTTATAGTTGGAACAGATATTTCTTCATTGGTCGCAACGATTTCATGTCCGTCTGAAATTGTTTCCTTGCCTTTTACAATAGCCGTGTCCATATTTTCATGAACAAGCTTTCTGTTTGAGTTAATTACATCTTTAGCTGAATCAATTATGTTTTTAGTCGAATCGATTTTATCTTTAGTTGAATCAATTTTATTTTTAGCAGAAGCAAGTATCTCTTTCTCTACAAGGACAGGTATTTTTTTCGGTAGATCTTTTATTAATGTATTTTTGCTAAGCACAAAATCGGTACCTGAAACGATATCACCATCTTTAACAGCTTTTATTGTGAATTCTATTTTTGGCGGGGTTGCCTTCAGTTCCAATTGGTTCAACTGGTTTGTATCGACACGGGCAACATATTTCCCAGGTTTGAGGCCCATATAATAAAAATATCCATCCGATTCGGAAAGTGTTTCAGCAATCACTTTTGTAGTATCATTTCCGTAAAGCTTTACCGTGATTCTCCCAATGCCCTCCAATTCGTTATCGGTTTGCATGTAAACCGTACCGTTTACCTCGCCCAAAACAACAATAGGAACATTGATGCGTTTAAACTGGTTTGGATCAATCAGGACGCGGTACACTTTCTTTTCGAAGCGCCAGGCAATATTATCTAAATCATTATTGTCAAATTCAACATCATAGCTGGTGAATGCATTAAGGTTTGGAACTCGCACGATTGAATCCTGTTTGCTAAAAATGGGTTTACCACCAGAAACCCTTACTTTGGTTAATTTAACCATCTGTTCACCCTTATCGAAAATACTATTATTGTTCAAATCCAGAAAGGGATACAGCAATATGCCACCTTTACCCACTGCGGAATTATTGCTTGCATGATTATAGCCATTCCCCCCTCCAAAAGCCAAACTGCCCTGAATGCTCTGCGAACTATAAATACGGTCTTTGTTTTTCGAAGCAGAAACTCTGGTTCTGGCAAAAGATAAATCATAACTAAGGTTTAAGCTAATCACGTCGTTGTTATTTATCATATTCTTTTCGTATGAAATTGAAAAGTTCCCTTTCGGAATTCTTTTCTCGACAGTGGCCTTATAGCTCATCAATTCCTGCTCATTTACATTGTACTGGGCTAATGCCCGCATATAATATCCTCTATTAAATCCATAGGACAGTGCCAGATCGGAGCGGATAATTTTTTTTTTTGGATCATTCCAATAAACTTGTGTAGAGGAATTGGTACTAAATCGTTTATAATATGCCGAAAGAATAATATTGCCCTGGTTATAGGTGGAGCTTTTATAGACAAATTGATTATAACCTAATTTAGCAAATCCATAAACTTTTTTAACCCTGAAGGGCACAGACAGCTTTACTTTTCGCTCTTCATTGGCATTGAAGCTGGTTGCAAGCTGTCCTTCCACATATTTCATATAGTCAATTTCAAACAATACATCCTTCGTAAAATAATAATTCAACATACCCCCGGCCCTTACGCCATGTGCATATTCACCGTTTATTATCAATTTACTAAATGGTTGTATCGTTCCTTTGGCATAAGGAATAAAAGGGCTATTGGGAATGGATGACAAATATTCCAACCCCCCGCCTATTGTTAATACACGATTGACACCATAGTTAAATTCACCTTTGCCAAAACGGCTTAAACTATCGTCTTGCACCACACCTGCCGATAAACTGTATTCAAATTCATTCGCAGACATAACAGTATAAGGGACATTCATCGTCCGTTCTTCAGTGCGTTCTTCTCCCGAAAGGCCATAAAATTTTAACTTTAAGGTGGTGTATCCATAAACCACCGGTACTTTAAATGTATACAATCCTGAGGCATCGGCCTTTGTATAAGCTACGATTACATCATTGATATAAAGCTCGACGCCCCAATTGGGTTCTGTAGATTCATTAATGAAATAATATCCGGATGCCTTTCGTACGGTCGTGGGCGAGTTTCGGATAATCCCTCCAACTACCGGAGCATTTATAGATGAAATGCTTTGATTAGATATCCTGCCTAGCTGCGCTTGTTTGATGAGCGATTTATCATTGTCGACCCAACGCCACATGTATTGCAGCTGCCGATTATCAAATTTGTACTGATCGGAATAGTTTACGGAAACATTAGCTTCACCATAAAGAAATTCCGTTCCAATTCCTAATCCGAAATTGTTAAAGGCAGGTCCATTCTGGATCTGGGAAGAAGCTACTGACCAATCCACAGTACCTAACCTTAATAAATGATAGTTTCTTCCAACTACGGTATCGGCAATGGTTTCGCCTTTTAGCTTAGAGATGTTGTTGCGCAATTTTTCGATGCGCAGTTGTTTGATTATTGGTAACTCAAAATTAGATTTTAAAATAATGGTCAGTGTCCTGAAATTAAAATCCAACATTATTCCAAATGCTTCAGCAAATAGCGTTGATTCTAAATAAAGTGTCCCCGATTCTTTGATAACGCTAGTTTTAGCATCAATCGTCTTAGCATCAATTTTTATTTGTTTAGTATTATAGTCAACGGAATACCTCCGCTTTTCATTTTCTATAAAACCTGTAAGCTGATCTATATTTTGTCCTGCACAAGGAATACCAAGCTTTTTGAATAAATCTTCAATATGAACATATAGCAAGCCATCATTAGAATATATTGCCTCTACAGACAGATTTTTATACCCTTGTATAACAACATTTACAGAAAAAGCATCGTAAGTAGTACCAATTTTTTTTTCTTCATCATCCGGGAATTTATACTGGGATTTCGCGTCAGATTCAGCTAATGTAACTAATATAAACGCCAGAAAAAGGCCTTTGAGCAACAAGGAGGACCTGACATGCACAATTAGCATACAGCATTTAACTTTGCTGGTTAAATTGCATTTTTCCAATTAATTATTGTTGATTAATGGTAATCGCGAGAGTACCTGTATAAGTGCCCGGAACAGCTGTTGCTGGTATATGAAGCGTTCCGCCTACATGTAATGGCATAATCATATTACAATCACTATTTGTGGTAAAAATGGAACCGTTAGGGCCTTTTTCCGTAGGACCAATATCGAGTGTAAGTGATCCTCCATTGCTGCCGCTTAAATTAGCAATAGCATCAAAAGTGACACTGACGCTTCCAGCAGGACAAAGTTTTATATCAAAAATGGCAGGCTGAGCAATTGGTGCTGTAGGTAAAAGTAGAATGCCACCTGTTGAAGTTCTACTGCCATCATACCCCACTGTAACAGTTCCGCTTGAGCCCATAAGGCAAATTGTGCCAAAATTTATTGTCTGGGTAGCGGTAACGGTTAATTGAGCAAAAGAAATATCGACACTGCAGGACAAAATTGCTGTTCCAATTAATAATTTTAAAAGATGCTTACGTCTGTTCAATGCCTTCATCGCCTTTCGCTTATCTTTAATTATTTATATTGCCACGAACGCAGCAAAACCATTTTCCCTACTTAATATTCAGCATAGCCTCTGCATAAACAACAGTTTTTCTACTTTCCTCTTTGCTGATGTATTGCACTTTCAATTTTCCGTCTTTCAATAGCTTACCAGAAGTATTATTTAATTTTACTGCGACATATCTTTTATTAAGATTCGTGTACACACCTATACCTCCCATAGTGCCAATTTGATAAGGCTTGCCTTGCACTGGAATATACTGCACTAGCAGATCACCATATAAAGAGATATTGCCTGTCCGGAGTATCGTAAGTTTAAGATACTGTGTGGTATTTTGCTGATCCAGTTTTAAATCATCCAATGAAACAGATACATTTACTGCACCTGTGCGAATAATGATTGGAATACTAATACCAAATACAGGTATCAACTGAATGTTTAATCCAGCCGTTGTGTCCTTACCGGGATTTACCATATTAAGCGGTTTATAGTTCTTTTCCGATCTGAAATATAAATGCGAACGATATTCGCCTGCTGTCATCTCTGCTTTACGCCTAAACTGCACCCCGATAACTTGTGCTTCTCCCGGAGCGAGCGTTATCGTACGGGGAAATATCCGAAGATAGGGGTCAGCAAACATATGCCCCGGCTCATTTTTCTCCATATTTACAAAACTTCCATCTTCCCGCATGTCTTTTTGAATAAAAGAGACGGAATAGGTGGCTGTATCTTTTCCTATATTTGCTACATTCAGTTCTTCTTTTTGCTTATTTCCCTCAAAGACTACACGGGTCGGGGTTACCATTAAATTGCCCTGAGCTATAGACTGGAAGCTAAAACCTAAAATGGAGATTAGCGTTAATAATAATTTTCTTTCCAACTGTTGTTTTTTGATTACTCCGAAAACAGAAATAAATTGTCTGAACTAAAAAAAGAAAATGCCCGGGAATTCCGGGCATTTTTAAGTTTAATTATAGTCTACAGATACAGGGAATGTTCCTGCATAAATTCCTGCAAGTTGTGAAGCACCAACGGTTAATGTGCCACCAACAACAAAACTATCAGTACCGGAAGCACTAAGGGTACTGGTTGCTGCAACAGCAGTTTGTTCCGAACCTCCCGAGAAGAGAACTGTCAGCGCGCTGATGTCCATAGTTGCTGTTGATCCGACAGTTTCCGTTAGCGTAATGGTCGTTGGCAACGTAAGTGCGTAAGTTTGATTGTAAGTACCTGTTACATCGTAAGCTGCATTTGTAGATGTTGGGCCAATTGATGACGCTTCAACACCAGTACCAGTAAACGAACGACCATTAGCCGTAGAAAGTACAACGGTCCCACCAGTTGCATCCGGTAAAATAATATTACCGAAATGCAATGCACTGGTTTCGGTAATGGTCATTGGAACAATAAGAACTGTACCTGCGTCAGTTGTCGTCGATGCATCCGTCCCCTGAGCTTTCAGGGTGCTTGAAAAACCTGTCGTCATTAAGACAATAGCGAAAATTAGTAATGTTTTTCTCATGTTGTTAATTTTTTAATAGTGAATGATTTTTATTCTTGTAAAGATAGCGTTAGCTAAAAGTCAAATTACAGGCTATATGCTAAAAGTAAATTCATTATCGCGTATTTTAAAAACGCAATCGCCTAGTTTATGAGCATAAAAACCTCAGTTCAGGTCAGTAAAGACGAGAGATACCTTCAGTTATACTGACCAGGTGTTCAAAAAAACTGACAACAACTACTATCCCAAACTTACAATACCTTTTTTTATGGCATACTTCACCAGATCAGCAGTGGAGTTGAAGTGTAGTTTTTCGAAGATATTTTGTTTATGTGTGCCAACGGTTTTTATGCTAATAAAAAGCATATCAGAAATTTCCCGGGCCTGTTTTCCATCAGCCAATAATTTTAAGACTTCCAGCTCCCGTTCTGATAGTTTCTGGTTATTGGCAGGGACATCTTCCTTACTCAGGTAATCCCTGATCAATACCTCGGTGATTTCGTCACTTAAGTATTTCTTGCCACGATGGACCGAGCTTATGGCTTCTGTCAATTGGTCGTACGTACAATTTTTGCACAGATAACTATACGCTCCGGCTTCCAACGCTTCTTTAATATAGTGTTTATCGGCATGCATTGAAAGTACCAGAATTCTTGTATCCGGCAATTCCTTGTACAAAATCCGGATTGCATCCAGCCCGTTTATTACAGGCAAGCTTAAATCCATAATAACAATGGCTGGTCTTAGCTTTTTGGCCTTCTCAATTGCTTCTTTACCATTTTCGGCCTGGGCAATAATTTCTATTTCAGGTGAAGCTGAAAGCAGGTTTACAATTCCTTCCCTGAATAATTGATGGTCATCTGCAATTAGTATTCGTATAGACATAGTCGACGGTTTTAAACTGGAACAATTACAGTAATTTTAATCCCTTGAGGACGCACTAGTGTGATCATTAGCTTACCTTGAAGGGAATCGAGTTTTTCCTTAATGCTGAACAAGCCGAAGCCCCCAAAATCTGATAAATTTACGCCTTGACTTAAATCAAAACCTTTACCGTTATCAAAAACGGTAACCGTGATATTTTCTGGATCTTTATGGATTTCAACTTCTATCAAATCCGCACCAGCATGCTTAATGGTATTGGTAAGCAGTTCGCATATCGTGCGAAAGAGCAGTACTTTAATATCTGTTGTCAGTTCTATCAAATTTTCTTCAGGCTGAAAGACTGTGACAATGCCAAACTGCTTTTCAACTTGTCCCAGCTTCCATTTAACAGCGGCTATCAGGCCTAGTTCATATAAAATTGGCGGGCTTAAATCATAAACCAATTTCCTTGTTTCATTAATGGCCTCGTGAAGAAGGTTTGAAGAGTCTTCAAGCACTTTCTTTTCAGCTGGTAGCATCCCATTTTTTGCTATGGTAGAAAGTTTGATCGCTGCAATAGAAATTGTTTGACCCAAGCCATCATGCAGATATTCGGCAATTTTTCTCCTCTCCTTTTCTTCGGTAATAGTGAGTTCATAGTAAAGATTTTTTAGTTTTTTCTGATATTCATTAATCTTTTCCAGATGTTTTTTGTTGGCTTCTTCTGCTTTCCTTCGCCTGGTAACATTATGATTTACGCCAATATATCCGGCAAAATTGCCATCGTTATCAAAAATGGGGAAGCCACTTATGGCAAGCCATACCATTTCACCATTTTTATGCAGCCCCAGGATTTCATTTCCTTTGAAGTTTCCACGTCGTGTATAAATCGCTGCAAGGAGTTCTTTTGTTTCCGTATCCTCATCATCTGAAACGAAATCCAACAATGATCTTTTTCCGATGACTTCTTTAGCATCAAAGCCCAAAATCTTAAAAATTACTGGGCTTACGTAGGTAAAAATTGCATTTTCATCCACCTCCCAGAAATACTCCAGCGCATATTCAGACACCTTCAAATAGCGCTTCTCTGTGTTGTCAAATTCAGCTGTTTTCATTTTCACAAGAATTTCGAGCTTTTCGTTCCTCTTTCTTAATAAATCTTCGGCAAATTTGATGCGCAGCATGACGTTCACGTGTGCTGTTAGTTCCGCTCTATCATAGGGTTTAGATATAAACGCATCGGCACCAGCATTTAAACCCTTAATCCTATAATCCACCTCCCCTTTGACAGAAACCATCAAAATAGGTATATGTTTGGTTGATTCATTATTTTTCAAAATACTGCATACCTCGAACCCATCCATTTCTGGCATCAGAATATCGAGTAAAATGGTATCAGGCAACTCCCTTTTCGCAATTTCTATCCCACGAATAGCCGATCGCGACCGAATGATCTGATGTTCGCGAAAGTTAATGCTCAGAATAGAGAAAATCAATTTGAGACTAATTGGGTCATCATCAATTACAAGAATTTTCTTCATTCTTTTTGATGTCAGCGGTATTCCTTTTTCCATTTAGCTTTTTGAAATTACATTTTTATATGCCTTTATTAAACAGCTGCATTGCAAATAGTTTCGAGAGATCGTTAAGAAAAAGGACGCCCGGATGGAGCAATCATGCCGAACGAAAACACAAATTTCCGGTGGTCGTATATGGCGAAACATAACATGGTGTCATGATCTTACCACAATATAAGAATTTTTACTTCAATTTTTTATCTTTTACCGTTCATAATTATCCGCTCAGAATATATAAATTGCGAATTTTTATGGTTTTAAAAGGGTCTATAAATGTTAAAGGCCCTGCAAATGACTTTGCAGGGCCTTTAACATTTTGACCTGTGGTCGTGTAGCCCGTAGGGGAATCGAACCCCTGTTTCCAGAATGAAAATCTGGCGTCCTCACCCCTAGACGAACGGGCCATTTTAAAAGTTGCCTCAGCTATATTGGAGCTGCGAACTTTTTGGTAGCGGGGACCAGACTCGAACTGATGACCTTCGGGTTATGAGCCCGACGAGCTACCAACTGCTCCACCCCGCACTATATACAATTCTTAGTTTCTGTTATTTGATTAACTCTCCTTCCGAATTGGAATGCAAAGATATAATTCGTTTCTTTGTCCTGCAAATTTATTTTAAAAAAATATTTTCATGTCGCATAAAGCAGGTTTTGTAAGTATCATCGGTAAGCCCAATGTGGGCAAATCAACCCTAATGAATGCCCTGGTGGGCGAAAAGCTTTCAATCATTACTCCGAAAGCCCAAACAACCCGCCACCGTATTTTAGGAATTGTTAATGAGGAAGACTATCAAATAGTTTTTTCTGACACCCCCGGCATCATAAAACCTAGATATGGCCTGCAGGATTCTATGATGAGCTCAGTAAAAGGGGCACTAACTGATGCCGATCTGATCCTCTTTGTTACCGACATAAATGAACAGCACGACGAGAATGATGTATTAGAGAAAATCATCAATACTACCATTCCAATGATCGTGCTAATCAACAAAATCGACAATGCAACCCAGGAACTGGTAGATGAAAAGGCAGCATACTGGAAAGAAAAACTAAATCCAAAGCATATATATGC